>NZ_QOBB01000032.1:0-50877 GCF_024704855.1 Burkholderia sp. HAN2018
AGTTCCTTGACTGCCATACCGGCTTCGGCTTCCTTCAGAAACCCGATGATTTGCTGTTCCGTAAAGCGCTTCTTCATGTTCGTCTTCTTCTCCGAAAACGAACTTTACTAGACTCCAGCTGGCCCTGTTTGCAGGGGGCAGGTCAATGACACGTGGTGTAACCGAAACTACCCCCGGCTTCCTCCAATCGCTTTTTGGTCAGATAACCCAGAATCCGAACGAAATGAACGCTTTATTCGGCGTGTCCACGTAAAATTTGCGAACCCCCATCTAAGCACTCAAAACGATGAACGCCGCGATTCAGGTAGCCCGGGCCGTTTGCCCGCACGATTGTCCGGACACGTGCGCAATGCGTGTGACCGTCGAAAACGGCAAGGCGATCAAGGTCACGGGCGATCCTGACCATCCGCCGACGCAAGGCGTGTTGTGCACGAAAGTCAGCCGATACGCCGATCGCGTTCATCATCCCGATCGCCTCACCGTTCCGCTCAAGCGCATCGGCGCCAAAGGGGAAGGGCATTTCGTACCGATCAGCTGGGACGAGGCGTTCGACGAGATCGGCCGTCGTCTCGGTGAAATCGCGGCGCGCGCACCGGAAGCGATCGTGCCGTACAGCTATGCGGGGACGATGGGGCTCGTGCAAGGGGAGGGCATCGCCCAGCGGTTCTTCCACAAACTGGGCGCCTCGCGGCTCGAGCGCACGATCTGCGCGGCGGCCGGTGCCGCGGGGTTACGGTACACATATGGTGGCAGTCTCGGTATGCATCTCGAGCATTTCGAGGAAAGCGAACTGATTCTGATATGGGGAGCGAACCCGATCGCGTCGAGTCTGCACTTCTGGACGCGTGCGCAGGAAGCGAAGCGCAGAGGCGCCCGTCTTGTCGCCATCGATCCGTACCGTTCGCTGACAGCGGAGAAGTGTCATCAGCATATTGCGTTGAAACCGGGTACCGATGGCGCGTTCGCACTCGGCATGATGCACGTGCTGATTACCGAAGACCTGCTCGATCACGACTACATCGCCAACCATACGCTCGGTTTCGACGCACTCAAGGAACGTGCGATGTCCTATCCGCCGGATCGTGTCGCGCAGATTTGCGGCATCGACGCGTCGGAGTTGATCGATCTTGCGCGTCGTTACGGCGCTACCCGGAAGGCATCGATCCGCCTGAACTACGGCATGCAGCGCGTCCGCGGCGGTGGCAACGCGGTACGGGCGATCGCAAGTCTGCCGGCGCTGACGGGTGCATGGCGCGATCGGGCCGGCGGACTGTTGCTCTCATCGTCGGAATCCGCGCCGGTCAACCAGGCTGCGTTGCTGCGCCCGGACTTGATGCCGGGCTGGCCGCACAAACTGCCGCGCATCATCAATATGAACGCGATCGGCGATGCGCTGTTGCACCCGGGCGATGCCACCTTCGGACCGAAGGTCGAAGCGATGATCGTGTACAACTCGAATCCGGTGGCGGTCGCGCCGGATTCCTCGAAAGTCGCGGCGGGGTTCGCGCGTGACGATCTGTTCACGGTGGTTCTTGAGCATTTCAAGACAGATACCGCCGATTTCGCCGACATTGTGCTGCCGGCAACCACGCAGCTCGAGCATCTGGACATTCACAAATCGTATGGCCACACCTACGTGATGGCGAACCTGCCGTCGATTCCTCCGGTCGGAGACGCGCGGCCGAACACGGAGATCTTCCGCGGGATCGCGCGCAGCATGGGGCTGGACGAGCCCGCGCTCTATCACAGCGACGAAGAGGTCGCGCGCGTGGCCCTCCGCTGGGACGATCCGGCACTCGATAGCGACTGGGACACGCTGAAGCGCGACGGCTGGTTGAAACTCAAGCTGCCGGAGGCGCCGTTCGCGAACGGCGGTTTCCGTACACCGTCCGGCAAGTGCGAGTTCTACAGCCCGCGGCTCGAGCAGATGGGCGTGGACCCTGTGCCCGACTACCTGCCGCCGTTCGAATCGGCCGAGGCGGCACCCGAGCTCGCCGCGCGCTATCCGCTCGCGATGATTTCGCCGCCGGCCCGTCACTTCCTGAACAGCACGTTCGTGAACGTCGACAGCCTGCGTCATACCGAAGGCGAACCGCATCTCGACATTCACCCGTCGGATGCCGATGCACGGGGCATCGCGGAGGGCGATCTCGTCCGCATCTTCAACGACCGCGGCTCGATGCAGGCGCTCGCGAGAATTACCGATCGCGCACGTGCAGGGCTCGTCGTCGGGTTGTCGATCTGGTGGAAGAAGCTGTCGCCGGACGGCAGGAACGCGAACGAGGTGACGAGCCAGGCGCTCACCGATCTCGGCAATTCGGCGACGTTTTACGATTGCCTTGTGGAAGTTGAACGCATTTGACCGAATATCACCGTATCATCCGACGAATCTCCACGGAAGTTCGAAGTGGACATCTAACCCTGTTGTATCGGGACGGGCGAGCCGTTACGATGCGTTTTAGCACGATCATTCGAAAATCCGTGAGGAGACGCGCAGTATGAACAAAATTTGGCTGAAATCGTACCCACCCGGCGTTCCAGCCGAAATTGACGCGTCTCCGTACCCCTCTGTTCCAGACCTGCTCGACGAAAGCTTCCGCCAGTACCGCGACCGCACGGCGTTCGTCTGCATGGGCAAGGGCATCACGTACGGCGAACTCGACAAGCTGTCGCGCCAGTTCGGCGCCTGGCTGCAATCGCGCGGTCTTGCGCGCGGGGCGCGCGTTGCGATCATGATGCCGAACGTGCTGCAGTACCCGGTGGCGATCGCCGCGGTACTGCGCGCAGGCTACGCCGTCGTCAACGTCAATCCGCTCTACACGCCACGCGAGCTCGAACATCAGCTGAAGGACAGCGGCGCGGAGGCGATCGTCATCCTCGAGAATTTCGCGTCGACGCTGCAGGCTGTCATCGCGAATACGAGCGTCAAGCACGTCGTCGTCGCGTCGATGGGCGATCTGCTGGGCATCAAGGGATGGCTCGTCAACTACGTCGTGCGCAACGTGAAGAAGATGGTGCCGGCCTGGCAACTGCCGTCGTTCACGCGCTTCAAGGCCGCGCTGTCGGAAGGCGCTCGGCAGGCATTCAAGGCCCAGAAGATCGGCCCCGATGACGTCGCGTTCCTGCAATACACGGGCGGGACGACAGGCGTAGCAAAGGGGGCGACGCTGCTGCACCGGAACATCGTGTCGAACGTGCTGCAGGCCGGCGCCTGGCATCATCCGGCTCACGAGAAGTTTCCGGAGGTGAAACAGTTCGTGACCGTTGTCGCGCTGCCGCTGTATCACGTGTTCGCGCTGACCGTCTGCGGTTTCCTGACGATGCGTACCGGGGGCATGGGCATCCTGATCCCGAACCCGCGCGACATCGCCGGCATGATCAAGGAGCTGAAGGGCTACCAGATCTCGACGATCCCGGCGGTCAACACGCTGTATAACGCACTGCTGAACCACCCCGAATTCAATCAGCTCGACCTGTCGAAGCTCGTGATCGCCAACGGCGGCGGCATGGCGATCCAGGAAGGCGTCGCGAAACGCTGGTATGAAAAGACCCATACGGCGATCATCGAAGGATACGGGCTGTCCGAAACGTCGCCGGTCGCGACCTGCAACCCGGTGGCGGCGACCGAATACAGCGGGACGATTGGCCTGCCGCTGCCGTCGACCGAAGTGGCGATTCGCGACGATGCCGGCAACGACGTCGCGCTCGGCGAACCCGGCGAGATTTGCATCCGCGGGCCGCAGGTGATGGCCGGCTACTGGAACCGGCCGGACGAGACCGCGAAGGTCATGTTCGCAGACGGCTTCTTCAAGACGGGCGACGTCGGCGTGATGGATGCGCGGGGTTACGTGAAGATCGTCGACCGGAAGAAGGACATGATTCTCGTATCGGGCTTCAACGTGTACCCGAACGAAGTCGAGGACGTGGTGGCGTCGCATCCGGGCGTGTTCGAGGTGGCGGCGGTCGGCGTGCCCGACGAGCATTCCGGCGAAGCCGTGAAGCTGTTCATCGTGAAGAAGGACCCGGCGCTCACCGACAAGGACATCCTCGCCTACTGCAAGGAGCGCCTCACTGGCTACAAGCGGCCGAAGCTGGTCGAGTTCCGTACGGAGCTGCCGAAAACGAACGTCGGCAAGATCCTGCGGCGCGAATTGCGCGACGGACGCGCGTGACGCCGCGGTCGATCGAAGGGAAAGGCCCGGCACATGCCGGGCCTTTTTGTTTGCAGTGCGGCCCCGAGGAGGTTTGTCTCCGAACGAGACCGCCTCCGGAATGGGCTTTGCGGCGGCGGCCGTGCGTTTCGATGGCTGCAGAGGCAAGCGGCATGGCCCCCAACGACGAGCGCGCAACGCCCGGCGCGATTCGCCGCGCTCCGGCTTTGCGGTTCTGCCCCGCAAAAAGAAAAAGGCGCCCGGAGGCGCCTTCAATATGCTGCGGCTTGTCAGGCAAGCTGATTAGAACTTGTGACGGATGCCGACGCGTGCCGCGACCTGGTTGCTGGTGCTCGAACCGGCGAGACCGTTGATCGACGCGGTTGCCTTGATCACGTCGCCGTTCGCGTCGAGCACGTTGCCCGATGCGTGCTGGTACACGCCGATCGCGTAGACGTCGGTGCGCTTCGACAGGAAGTAGTCGACGCCCAGCGAGCCTTGGTGGTACTTGGCTGCCGAGTTGCCGTCGATCTTGCTGCCTTGCGTGTAGTCGTACGCCGCGCCGAGAATCAGCGCCGGGGTCAGCTGATACTTGAAGTTGATTTCGCCGTTGTTGAACGTCGCGGTCTGGTTCACGAACGGGCCTGCCGAGAAGCCCTTGAACTTCGTGTTCGAGTACGTCGCGCCGATCGTTGCTGCACCGAACGTGTATGCGCCGCCTGCACCGATGACCTGGTACGTGTTCGCGTTGTTCGCGTACGCACCATAGATCGGCGACGAGACCGACGAGGACGCGGAACCGTTGTTGAACATGCCGCCGAACTGGTTCGGCGTACGTGCGTTCAAGTAACCGACGCCCAAGACCAGCGGGCCGTTGTTGTAGCCTGCGCCGAGCGACCAGACCTGGTTCTTCGAGAACTGGCCTGCCTGACCGCCGAAGCTGTACAGGCCGCCGAACGAGAAGCCGCCATAGGTCTGGCTCGTGAACTTGACCGCGTTGTTCACGCGATAGGCGTTGTTGAAGTTGTCAAGGTCGCCCGGGTGAGCGGCGATGTAGCCACCCCACTGATCGCCTGCCTCGAGCGGGCCGACGAAGTCGACGACGGAGTCGTATTGACGACCCAGCGTGACCGTACCGTACTGGCTCGACAGGCCGACGTAAGCCTGACGACCGAACATCAGGCCGCCCTGACCGAGCTTGCCGCTGTTCACGTCGAAACCGTTTTCGAGGGTGAAGATCGCCTTCAGGCCGCCACCGAGGTCTTCGGTGCCGCGCAGGCCGAAGCGGCTGCCTTGCATCACGCCGCTGGCCATGCTGTACAGGTGCTTGCCGCCCGCATTGTTGTTGAAGAGCAGGCCTTCATCGATGATGCCGTAAAGCGTCACGCTGCTTTGCGCATGGGCAGCGCCAGCGAACGCGCCCAGCGCGACGAGCGCGAGAAGCGACTTTTTCATTAACGGATCTCCAAAAATCACTGAATTTTTCTGGCGGGGCGGATAGTTATGTTCTGTTGACGGGCCCCATCAACTTCGCAAGAAGTCGCACGTAATGTAGCAAAACCGGTTTTTGCCACAAAGCGAAATGCCGCAGCTCAAGGCCGCCATGTTTCCTTTATGCAACAATGGTTAAAATCACGGGTTAACCGCAATTTCCGCTGAATAATCAAGTCGGTTACGCAGCGGACTCGTGCCCTTGCCGCTCGCGGCGGCACATGCAGCCAGGAGAACAGGATGGTGTTTGATGAACTGATCAGCGAATTCGATCGCGGCCTGCGGTCGCTGACGGGCATTAGCCGGATGAGCCGGCCGGTGCCCGCGCCGGCCGAGGCGCCCGCCGTCGAACTGACGCCCGCGGAGCGTACGCATGCCGCCGGGCTGATGCGCGTGAACCACGTCGGCGAGGTCTGCGCTCAGGCGCTGTACCAGGCGCAGAAGCTCACCGCGCGCACGGCATCCGCGAAGGCGATGTTCGAGGAAGCCGCGCGCGAGGAGGAGGATCACCTCGCGTGGACCGCACACCGCCTGAAAGAGCTCGACTCGCGCCCGAGCCTGTTGAACCCGCTCTGGTATGCGGGTTCGCTCGCGATCGGCGTGGCGGCTGGCGCGCTCGGCGACAAGGTCAGTCTCGGCTTCATGGCAGAGACCGAACGGCAGGTCGAGAGCCATCTCGAAGGCCATATGTCCGAGTTGCCGGCGGCCGATACCGCGTCGCGCGCGATCGTCGACCAGATGCGTATCGACGAGGTGAAGCACGGCAAGGCCGCCGCCGACGCAGGCGGGATCGAACTGCCGCTGCCCGCGCGAATGCTGATGCGCGCCGCGTCGAAAGTCATGACGAGCACTGCGTACTATCTGTGAGATTCGCACCGGGGCGATGCGTGACGTCGCCCCGGCTCCCCGCCGCTGATACCGCCCGTTTATTCCTCGTTTTCCCGCCCCCGAAAGCCCCGTCCGCACACCCGTCTGGCCCGTCTTTCTCACGTATCACCTTCACAAGTTGCACTAGCTCATTCATTTATAACGGTTTTTGGAATGAGGGGCAGCATGAGCATGTGCGCGTAAGTCCTTGTTCTAACTAACAAAATTCGTCAAAAAAGCGGGCCGCTCCCTTGACCGTGCCACACCCTTCCTCTAAAGTGGGAGACAGTGTGAGAAAGTGTATTTTTGTGTGATTTGGCGGGCTATTCCGGCTAAATTCTCAGCATTGAGCGGGTGCTTCGGTGCCCTGAACGGGAGAGCGGAAAGTGTTCCAAGGGGCGTCGGCGCTGACGCTCGATGCGAAAGGGCGGATGTCGGTGCCGGCTCGCTATCGCGAAGCGCTGCAAGGACAGGCAGAAGGACGGGTGACTGTGACCAAGCACCCGGACGGCTGCCTGTTGCTGTTTCCGCGCCCCGAATGGGAAGTATTCCGCGCCAAGATCGCCGCGCTGCCGATGGACGCGCACTGGTGGCGGCGCATTTTTCTCGGCAATGCGATGGATGCCGATCTCGACAGCGCCGGCCGGATTCTTGTATCGCCCGAGCTGCGCATGGCAGCTGGACTGGAAAAGGAAGTCATGTTGTTGGGAATGGGTAGTCACTTCGAGCTGTGGGATTCGCAGACCTACAACGCGAAGGAGCAGGCGGCGATGGCGCAGGGCATGCCCGACGCGCTGAAGAATTTCACGTTCTGATTGCGGTGACGGAGACGCCCGCGATGGGAAACGAATTGCGGCATCGGACGGTGCTGTTGGATGAAGCGGTCGAGTCGCTCGTGACGCGGCCGGACGGCGTTTATGTCGACGGCACGTTCGGGCGCGGCGGTCATAGCCGTGCGGTGCTCGCGCGGCTGGGGCCGGCCGGGCGGCTGATTGCGTTCGACAAGGACCCGCGAGCGATCGAGACGGCGCAGGGCATCGAGGATGCGCGCTTCTCGATCGTGCATGACAGCTTTGCATCGATGCGCGACGCGCTTGCGGCGTGCGGCGTCGAGAAGGTGTCGGGTGTGTTGCTGGACCTGGGCGTGTCCTCGCCGCAGGTGGACGATCCGGCGCGCGGCTTCAGCTTCCGCGCCGATGGCCCGCTGGACATGCGGATGGATCCGACGCGCGGCGAGTCGGCGGCGGAATGGCTCGCACGGGCTTCGGTGCAGGAATTGACGGAGGTGATACGGGATTATGGGGAAGAACGGTTTGCTTTTCAGATTGCAAAGGCGCTTGTTGCTCGCCGGGCAGAGTCCGACCGTCTTGGGCCTCTCGACACCACGGGCGAGCTTGCCCAAATCGTGGGTCACGTCGTCAAAACCCGTGAGAAGGGCAAGGATCCGGCAACCCGCACCTTTCAGGCTATACGGATTCACGTCAATCAAGAGCTTGCGGACCTGCAAGTCGTACTAGACGCGGCACTGTCGTTGCTGGAGCAAGGGGGGCGGCTGGTGGTCATCAGCTTTCATTCACTCGAGGACCGGATCGTCAAGCGATTCATGCAGGCGCACGCGAGTGCGCCTGCGGTCGATCGTCGCCTGCCGATCCGCGCCGTCGACCTCCCGAGCCCGCCGCTCAAGATCATCAGCCGCCAGTTTCCGAGTGAAGCGGAAGTCGCCGCGAACCCGCGTGCCCGCTCGGCCGTGATGCGCATTGCGGAGCGCGTCACGCCATGAGCCGCTTCAATATCTTCCTGCTGATCATCGTGATGGGCTGCGCGCTGTCGGTCGTCAATTCGACGAACCAGCAGCGCCAGATCTTCATCCAGCTGCAGCGCGCGCAGTCGCAGGAGCGTCAGCTCCAGCAGGACTACGCGCAGCTTCAATATCAGCAGAGCGCGCTGTCGAAGACGTCGCGCATCGAGCAGCTTGCGAACGATTCGCTGAAGATGCAGCCGATCTCGACCGGCCGCACGCAATACCTGACGCTGCCGCCGGGCGCGGCGAAGGCGATCGATGCACCGATCCCGGCATCGGCGGACACGGCCGGCAAGGGCAAGGGAGGCGCGCGATGAAGCCGTCCCAGAAGCGCCAGAACGTGAAGTTCTCGTCGAGCCCGGTGCTGGGCGTGCATCTGCCGATGTGGCGCTCGAAGCTCGTCGTGTTCCTGCTGTTCATGGCGTTCGTCGCGCTGGCCGCGCGCGCGTTCTGGATCCAGGGGCCCGGCAACGCGTTCTACCAGAAGCAGGGCGAAAGCCGCTACCAGCGCACGCTCGAGCTGCCGGCGACGCGCGGCAAGATCCTCGACCGTAACGGGCTCGTGCTCGCGACGAGCCTGCCCGTGCGCGCGATCTGGGCGATTCCCGACGCGGTGCCGGACGATCTCGATGCCGACAAGGTCAACCAGCTCGGCAAGCTCCTCGGCATGACGTCGAAGGAACTGCGCGTGAAGCTGTCGGAAGACAAGGGTTTCGTCTACGTGAAGCGCCAGGTGCCGATCGACGTCGCGGACAAGGTTGCCGCCCTCGACATTCCCGGTATCTATCAGCGCAACGAGTACAAGCGCTTCTATCCGGAAGGCGAGATCACCGCTCACCTGATCGGCTTCACGAACGTCGAGGACGAAGGGCAGGAGGGCGTCGAGCTCGGCGACCAGAAGATGCTGTCCGGCACGTCGGGCGTGCGTCGCGTGATCAAGGACCGGCTGGGGCACATCGTCGAGGATGTCGCCGAGCAGATTCCGCCGCACAACGGCACCGACGTCGACCTGTCGATCGACAGCAAGATCCAGTACATCGCGTACGCGAACCTGAAGGCCGCCGTCGAGAAGTTCAAGGCGAAGGCCGGCGCGGCGATGGTCGTCGACGTGCGCACCGGCGAGGTGCTCGCGCTCGTCAATTACCCGACGTACAACCCGAACGACCGCTCGCGCATGACGGGCGAGCAGTTGCGCAACCGGATCATGACCGACGTATTCGAGCCGGGCTCGATCATGAAGCCGTTTACGGTGTCGCTCGCGCTCGACCTGCACCGCGTGACGCCGAACACGCTCGTCGAGACGGGCAACGGGCATTTCGTGCTCGACGGCGCACCGATCACCGACGACGCGGGTTTCGGCACGCTGACGGTCGGCGGCGTGATCCAGAAGTCGAGCAACATCGGCGCGACGAAGATCGCGATGACGATGCGGCCCGAGGAAATGTGGAATATGTATACGAGCATCGGCCTCGGCCAGGCGCCGAAGGTCGGGTTCCCGGGCGCGGTGGCCGGCCGCCTGCGTCCGTGGAAGAGCTGGCGTCGCATCGAGCAGGCGACGATGTCGTACGGCTACGGCCTGTCGGTGTCGCTGTTCCAGCTTGCGCGCGCGTACACGGCGATCGCGCATGACGGCGAGCTGATGCCCGTGACCATTTTCAAGACCGACCCCAATCAGCCGGTCGTGGGCACGCAGGTGTTCAACCCGACCACCGCGCGCGAAGTGCGCGCGATGCTCGAAACGGTGGTGGCGCCGGGCGGCACGTCGCCCGATGCGGCCGTGCCGGGCTATCGCGTCGGCGGCAAGAGCGGTACCGCGTACAAGCATGAGGGGCACGGCTACACGCGCAAGTACCGCGCGTCGTTCGTCGGGATGGCGCCGATGCCGAATCCGCGCATTGTCGTCGCGGTGTCGGTCGACGAGCCGACCGCCGGCAGCCACTTCGGCGGCCAGGTGTCCGGCCCCGTATTCTCGGCGATCGCCGGCGACACGATGCGTGCGCTGAACGTGCCGCCGAACATGCCGATCAAGCAACTCGTCGTGTCTGACGATTCGCCGGCAGCACCTTCCGCAGCGGGGCCGCAAAAGCTGGCCGCAGGTGGCGGTGCGAAGCATATGATCGTGTCCAGCACGACGCGTAATTCACCAGGAGTTGTTCGATGAGCGCCGCTCGCAGTTCCCATCCGGCGCATCAGCAGATCGCAGCCGCGCTTGCGTGGCTGCATCAGCATGTGGCCCCCGCAGCGCAACTGCATGCCGACACGCGCAGCCTCAAGGCCGGCGACGTGTTTTTTGCCTATGCGGTTGACGGGGCCGACAACCGCGCTTTCATTGTCGATGCCGTCGCGCGCGGTGCGGCCGCCGTACTGTATCAGCCGGAAGGGCTGGCCGCGGCGCCGGCGGTGCCCGTTGCACTGGCCGTGCCGGCGCTCGACCAGCTCGCCGGCGAGATCGCCAGCGGCTGGTACGGCAATCCGAGCGACAGCCTGCTTGCGGTGGGCGTGACCGGCACGAACGGCAAAACTTCGTGCACGCAATGGATCGCCGCCGCGCTGACGGCGCTGCACCAGCCGTGCGCGGTGATCGGCACGCTCGGCACCGGGATGCCCGGCCAGCTCGTGCCGACGGGGTTCACGACGCCCGACGCGCCGCAACTGCAGCGCAGTCTCGCGCAGTTGCGCGACGCGGACGCGAAGGCCGTGGCGATGGAAGTGTCGTCGCACGCGCTGCACCAAGGGCGCGTGAACGGCACGGGTTTCGACATCGCGGTGTTTACGAACCTCACGCAGGATCACCTCGACTATCACGGCACGTTCGATGCGTACGAGGCCGCGAAGGCGAAGCTGTTCGCGTGGCGCGGCCTGCGCGCGGCAGTTGTCAACCGCGACGATGCAGCCGGTCGGCGCCTGCTCGCGAAGCTCGCCGGCCGCGTGCGTACGATCGCGTACGGGATCGGCGACGCACCGGCGCCTGACGCCGATCGCGAGCTGGTCGCACTCGACGTGCGCGCCACCGCGACCGGCACGGCGTTCCACCTGCGTTCGTCGTGGGGTGAAGCGGACGTCGAGGTCGGCACGCTCGGCACGTTCAACGTCAGCAATCTGCTCGCGGTGCTCGGCTCGCTGCTCGCGGCCGACCTGCCGTTCGACGCGGCGCTCGCCGAGATCGCGCGGCTCGAGTCCGTCAACGGACGGATGCAGCGGCTCGGCGGCCGGCTGCAGAACGACGAACCGCTCGTCGTGATCGACTATGCACACACGCCCGACGCGCTCGAAAAGACGCTCGACGCGCTGCGCCCGATCGCCACGGCGCGCGGCGGCCGGCTCGTCTGCATGTTCGGCTGCGGCGGCGATCGCGATGCGACGAAGCGCCCGCTGATGGGCGCGATCGCGGAGCGGCTCGCCGATGAGACCGTCGTCACGAGCGACAACCCGCGCAGCGAGGATCCGCAGCGCATCATCGACCAGATCGTCTCGGGCATGACCGCGGCCGATCACGCACGTCGTATCGAGGATCGCGCGAGCGCGATCCTGCAGGCCGTGCGCGGCGCCGCACGCGAGGATGTCGTCGTGCTGGCCGGCAAGGGCCATGAGGGCACGCAGGAAATCATGGGTAAGAAGCGTACGTTCTCCGACCAGGATCACGCGCGGCTCGCGCTGGCA
Source organism: Burkholderia sp. HAN2018 (assembly GCF_024704855.1). NCBI lineage: Bacteria > Pseudomonadati > Pseudomonadota > Betaproteobacteria > Burkholderiales > Burkholderiaceae > Burkholderia > Burkholderia sp. HAN2018. Next base: position 11,971 of record NZ_QOBB01000032.1, read on the forward strand.
GCGCGCGCGACGCACGGCAAGGGAGGCGCCGAATGACGATGCTCAGTCTCGGCGAAGCCGCTCGCCTGATTCCCGGCGCAACCGTCCACGGCGATGCGGGCGTCACGTTCGACCGCGTGTCGACGGACAGCCGCACAGTCGGCCCCGGCGACCTGTTCGTCGCACTGAAAGGCGAGCGCTTCGACGCGCACGACTTCCTTGGCGATGTCGCTGCGCGCGGTGCGGCGGCGGCGCTCGTCGCACACGTGCCGGCGGGCGTCACGATGCCGGCGATCGAAGGCGGCGAAACACGTGCCGCGCTCGGCGCACTGGCACATGGCTGGCGCAAACGATTCGCGCTGCCGCTCGTCGCGGTGACGGGCAGCAACGGCAAGACGACCGTCAAGGAAATGATCGCGTCGATCTTCGCGGCGGCGGTCGGCGCCGACGCGCGGCTCGCGACGGCCGGCAACCTGAACAACGACGTCGGCCTGCCGTTGACGCTGCTGCGCCTGTCGGCCGCACATCGTCTCGCGGTGATCGAGATCGGGATGAACCATCCGGGCGAGACCGAAGTCCTCGCGCGTCTCACGGCGCCGACGGTCGCGCTCGTCAACAACGCGCAGCGCGAGCACCAGGAATTCATGGCGACGGTCGAAGCGGTCGCGCTCGAACATGCGGCCGTGATTCACGCGCTCCCGCCGGACGGCGTTGCGGTGTTCCCGGCCGACGACGCGTATGCGGGCATCTGGCGCGTCGCGGCGACCGGCAACCGGGTCCTCGATTTCGCGCTGCACGATGCCGAACGGCAGAACGACGCGCAGGTCACGGGCCGTCTTCACGGCGGCGAACTCGCGATCGATACGCCCGCGGGCGCCGTCGCGGTGCGGCTGCGCGCGCTCGGCGAGCACAACGCGCGCAACGCGCTGGCCGCCACGGCCGCGGCGCTGGGCGCCGGCGTCGCGCTGTCGGCGATCAAGCAGGGTCTCGAATCGTTCGAGCCGGTCAAGGGCCGGCTGCAGGTGAAGCAGGCGATCGCGGGCAGCCTCGCGGGTGCGACGGTCGTCGACGATACGTACAACGCGAATCCCGATTCGATGCGTGCCGCGATCGACGTGCTCGCCACGCAACCGGCGCCGCGCGTGCTGGTGATCGGCGACATGGGCGAGGTCGGCGACGAAGGGCCGGCTTTCCATCGCGAGGTCGGTGCATACGCGCGCGAGCGCGGGATCGACGCGCTGTTCGCGCTCGGCGACGCATCGCGAGATGCGTGCACGGCGTACGGCGACACGGCACGCCACTTCGACGACGTCGGCGCGCTCGTGGCGGCGCTGCTCGCGGCCGGTTACGGCGCGCAGGCGACGCTGCTCGTGAAGGGCTCGCGGTACATGAAGATGGAGCGCGTGGTCGACGCGCTGACGAACCAACCCGCAGCGGGCACGGCGCCCGCTGCACACTGAGTAGAAGGAAGGAAGCATGCTGCTGGCGCTGGCGCAATGGCTGCAAGGAGACGCAAGCTTTTTGCGCTTGTTCACGTACCTCACGTTCCGGGCGGTGATGGCCACCATCACCGCGCTCGGGATCGGGCTCGTGTGCGGACCGTGGGTGATCCGCAAGCTGACGCAAATGAAGGTCGGTCAGGCCGTGCGCAAGGACGGCCCGCAGACGCACCTCGTCAAGTCCGGCACGCCGACGATGGGCGGCGTGCTGATCCTGATCGGCATCGCGGTCGCGACGCTGCTGTGGGGCGACCTGACGAACCGTTTCATCTGGATCGTGATGCTCGTCACGTTCGGTTTCGGCGTGATCGGCTGGGTCGACGATTACCGCAAGGTCGTCCACAAGGACCCGCGCGGGATGTCGTCGCGCGAGAAGTATTTCTGGCAATCGGTGATCGGGCTGTTCGCCGCTGTCTATCTCGCCTTCAGCGTGTCCGAGGCGAACAACGTGCGCGTGTTCGACCTGTTCATGGCGTGGGTGAGGAGCGGCCTGTCGATGGGGCTGCCGGCACGCGCCGACCTGATGCTGCCGTTCCTGAAGTCGATCAGCTATCCGCTCGGCGTGTGGGGTTTCATCGTGCTGACGTACTTCGTGATCGTCGGCGCGAGCAACGCGGTGAACCTGACCGACGGCCTCGACGGCCTCGTGATCATGCCGGTCGTGCTGGTCGGCGCGTCGCTGGGTGTGTTCGCGTACGTGATGGGCAGTGCGGTCTATTCAAAATACCTGTTGTTCCCGCATATCCCGGGCGCGGGCGAACTGCTGATCTTCTGTTCCGCGATGGGCGGGGCAGGGCTCGCGTTCCTCTGGTACAACACGCACCCCGCGCAGGTGTTCATGGGCGACGTCGGCGCGCTGGCGCTCGGCGGCGCGCTCGGCACGGTCGCGGTGATCGTGCGCCAGGAAATCGTGCTGTTCATCATGGGCGGCATCTTCGTCGCGGAAACGCTGTCGGTGATGCTGCAGGTGTCGTGGTTCAAGTACACGAAAAAGCGCTACGGCGAAGGGCGGCGCCTGCTGAAGATGGCGCCGCTGCATCACCATTTCGAATTGTCCGGCTGGAAGGAAACGCAGGTGGTCGTGCGTTTCTGGATCATCACGCTGATGCTGTGCCTGTTCGGTCTGACCACCCTCAAGCTGCGGTAAAGGAAAGGTAACAAGGATGTCTGGCGAGATGTTTGGAGATCGGCAACGGCCGATGGTGCTCGTACTGGGGCTCGGGGAATCGGGTCTCGCGATCGCGCGATGGTGCGCGAGGCACGGGTGCCGGCTGCGCATTGCCGATACCCGCGAGGCGCCGCCGAACCTTGCCGCGCTGCAGGCCGAAGGCATCGATGCGGAGTTCGTCGGCGGGGCGTTCACGCCTGCGCTGCTCGACGGCGGCATCGAGCTCGTCGGGCTGAGCCCCGGGCTGTCGCCGCTCGAACCGGCGCTCGCGGCGCTGGTCGCGGCCGCGAACGAGCGCGGCATCGCGGTGTGGGGCGAGCTGGAATTCTTCGCGCAGGCGCTGCGTGCGCTCGGCACGAGCGGCTACCAGCCGAAGGTGCTCGCGATCACGGGTACCAACGGTAAGACCACGACGACGAGCCTCACGGGCCTGCTGTGCCAGCGCTCGGGCAAGAAGGTCGCGGTCGCGGGCAACATCAGCCCGGCGATGCTCGACCGGCTCGCCGGCGCGATCGACGAAACCGCGCTGCCGGACGTATGGGTGCTCGAACTGTCGAGCTTCCAGCTCGAGACCGCGCGCACGTTCGCGCCCGATGCGGCCGCGATCCTGAACATCACGCAGGACCACCTCGACTGGCACGGCAGCTTCGAAGCGTACGCGCAAGCAAAGGGCCGGATCTTCGGCGCGACGACGACGCGCGTGCTGAACCGCGACGATGCGGCAGTGATGAAGTTCGCGCCGGCAGCCGGCGCGGCCGACGCGCCGCGTACGGTCACGTTCGGCCTGAACGAACCGGTGCAGGACGGCGACTACGGTCTGTCGCGCGACAACGGCATCGCGTGGCTGGTGGAAGCCGTCGATCGCGATGCACCGGACGAAGCGGCGACGACGAGCCGCCGGCGCAAGCGCGATGCCGCGCACACGCCCGACATCGCGCAGAAGCGCCTGATGCCGGCCGACGCACTGCGTATCCGCGGGCTGCACAACGCGGCGAACGCGCTGGCCGCATTCGCGCTCGCACGCGCGATCGACCTGCCGGCCGCGCCGCTGCTGCACGCGCTGCGCGAGTACCGCGGCGAAGCGCATCGCGTCGAAGTGATCGCGACGATCGACGACGTGGACTACGTCGACGACAGCAAGGGCACGAACGTCGGCGCGACGGTTGCCGCGCTCGACGGGCTCGCCCAGAAGATCGTGCTGATCGCGGGCGGGGACGGCAAGGGCCAGGACTTCGCGCCGCTGGTCGCGCCGGTCGCGCGCTGGTGCCGCGCGGTGATGCTGATCGGCCGTGACGCGCCGGCGATCCGCGACACGCTCGCCGAAACGGGCGTGCCGCTCGCCGACCACACGACGCTCGAAGGCGCGGTGCACGCGGCGGCCGACCTCGCCGAGCCGGGCGATGCGGTGTTGCTGTCGCCTGCATGCGCGAGCCTCGACATGTTCAGGAACTACGCCCATCGCGCGGATGTGTTCCGCGCGGCGGTCGACGAAATCGCCATCGACAAAGGAGCGACGCCATGAGCTGGTCCGATCGCCTCGTCTCCCGTTTCAACGATCGGCGCGACACCGGCGGCAATGCCGCGGGCGGCCGCGTCGCGTCGGCCACGCGCGCCGCGACCGGCGGCCTCGCGAGCGTCGTCAACGGCGTGCGCCCGAGCCGTTCGCGGATGCTCGACTTCGACTACTCGCTGCTGTGGGTCGCGATTGCGCTGCTCGGGCTCGGCGTCGTGATGGTGTATTCGGCGTCGATCGCGATGCCCGATTCGCCGAAATACGCGGCGTATCACGATTACGCGTTCCTGATGCGCCACTGCGTATCGCTCGTCGTCGCGTTCATCGCGGCGGTGATCGCGTTCCGGGTGCCGGTGTCGACGTGGGACAAATACGCGCCGCATCTCTTCCTGATCGCGCTGGTCGGCCTCGTGATCGTGCTGATCCCGCACGTCGGCAAGGGCGTGAACGGCGCGCGCCGCTGGATTCCGCTCGGCATCACGAACATGCAGCCGTCGGAAATCATGAAGCTCGCGGTGACGATCTACGCGGCGAACTACACGGTGCGCAAGCAGGAATACATGCAGAGCTTCGCGAAGGGCTTCCTGCCGATGGCGTTCGCGGTCGGCCTGGTCGGTGCGCTGCTGCTGCTCGAGCCGGACATGGGCGCATTCATGGTCGTCGCGGCGATCGCGATGGGCGTGCTGTTCCTCGGCGGCGTGAACGGCAAGCTGTTCGGCGGCCTCGTCGCGACGGCGGTCGGCACCTTCACGATGCTCGTGTGGCTGTCGCCGTGGCGTCGCGAGCGGATCTTCGCGTACCTCGATCCGTGGGACGAGCGCTACGCGCAGGGCAAGGCTTACCAGCTCACGCACTCGCTGATCGCGTTCGGACGCGGCGAGTGGTTCGGTGTCGGCCTCGGCGGCAGCGTCGAGAAGCTGAACTACCTGCCGGAAGCGCATACCGACTTCATCCTCGCGGTGATCGGCGAGGAGCTCGGTTTCGTCGGCGTGCTGGTCGTGATCCTGCTGTTCTACTGGATCGTGCGCCGCGCGTTCGAGATCGGCCGCCAGGCACTCGCACTCGATCGCACGTTCGCGGGCCTGATGGCGAAGGGCATCGGCATCTGGTTCGGCGCGCAGACCTTCATCAACATGGGCGTGAACCTCGGGCTGCTGCCGACCAAGGGCCTGACGCTGCCGCTCGTGAGCTACGGCGGTTCCGGCATTCTGCTGAACTGCGTGGCGCTCGCGGTGCTGCTGCGGGTCGACTATGAAAACCGGGTGCTGATGCGCGGGGGGAAGGTATGACCGCGTCGCAACGCACGCTGATGGTGATGGCAGGCGGCACCGGGGGCCATGTGTTCCCGGGGCTCGCGGTCGCGCACCGGATGGAGGCGGCGGGCTGGCGCGTCGTGTGGCTCGGCAATCCGGCCGGGATGGAAGCGACGCTCGTGCCGAAACACGGCATTCCGATGGAATACGTGCGGTTCGGCGGGCTGCGCGGCAAGGGCCTGAAGACCAAGCTGACGCTGCCGTTCAACCTGCTGCGCGCATGCGGGCAGAGCCTCGCCGCGCTGCGCCGCGTGCGGCCCGACGTCGTGCTCGGGATGGGCGGCTACATCACGTTCCCGGCGGGTGTGATGACGGCGCTGTCGGGGCGTCCGCTCGTGCTGCATGAACAGAATTCGATCGCGGGCCTGACGAACAAGGTGCTCGCGAAATTTGCGAAACGCGTGCTCGTCGCATTCCCCGGCGCGCTGCCGCACGCGGAATGGACCGGCAACCCGATTCGCGCGGAACTTGCCGGTACCGAAGCGCCCAAAGCACGCTACGCGTCGCGCAGCGGCCCGCTGAACGTGCTGGTCGTCGGCGGCAGCCTCGGTGCGGCCGCGCTGAACGAAGTCGTGCCGCGCGCGCTGGCGATGCTGACGCCGGGTGAACGCCCGCGCATCGTGCATCAGGCCGGCGCAAAGCACATCGACGCGCTGAAGGCGAATTACGAAGCGGCCGGTTTCGCGGCCGGCGAAGACGTGCGGCTCGTGCCGTTCATCGACGACATGGCGGCCGCGTATGCGGCGGCGGATCTCGTGATCTGCCGGTCGGGCGCGATGACGGTGTCGGAGATCGCGGCGGTGGGCGTGGCGGCGCTGTTCGTGCCGTTCCCGTACGCGGTCGACGATCACCAGACGAGCAACGCCGCGTTCCTCGCCGATGCGGGCGCGGCCGTGCTGGTGCAACAACGCGACCTGTCGGCGGAACTGCTCGCCGACTGGCTGCGCGGCCAGTCGCGGGCATCGCTCGCGGACATGGCGGAACGTTCGCGCTCGCTGGCGAAGCCCGAGGCCACCGACGAAGTCGCGCGCGTGTGCGCGAAGGCGGCCGGCGCGAACCTGGAAATATTGCAATGAAACATATCGTCAAACACATTCATTTCGTCGGGATCGGCGGCGCGGGCATGAGCGGCATCGCCGAAGTGCTCGTCAACCTCGGCTACGAGGTCAGCGGCTCGGATCTCTCGCGCAACGCGGTGACCGATCGTCTCCAGGCGCTCGGCGCACGGATCGCGATCGGCCACGACGCGGCGAACATCGAGGGCGCGAACGCGGTCGTCGTATCGACGGCCGTGCGCTCGGACAACCCGGAAGTGCTGGCCGCGCGCGCGAAGCGCGTGCCGATCGTGCAGCGCGCGGTGATGCTCGCCGAGCTGATGCGCCTGAAGCAGGGCATCGCGATCGCCGGCACGCACGGCAAGACCACGACCACCAGCCTCGTCGCGAGCGTGCTCGCCGCGGGCGGCCTCGACCCGACTTTCGTGATCGGCGGGCGGCTGATCAGCGCCGGCGCGAACGCGCGGCTCGGCACGGGCGATTTCATCGTCGCCGAGGCCGACGAGTCGGACGCGTCGTTCCTGAACCTGTATCCGGTGATCGAAGTCATCACGAACATCGATGCCGACCACATGGACACCTACGGCCACGATTTCGCGCGGCTCAAGCAGGCGTTCATCGAATTCACGCAGCGCCTGCCGTTCTACGGCAGCGCGGTCGTGTGCGTCGACGATCCGAATGTGCGGCAGATCATCCCGTTCATCTCGAAGCCGGTCGTGCGCTACGGACTGTCGCCGGACGCGCAGGTGCGCGCGGAAGACATCGACGCGCGCGACGGCCGGATGCATTTCACGGTGATCCGCGAAGGGCGTGCACCGCTCGCGGTGGTGCTGAACATGCCGGGCCTGCACAACGTGCAGAACGCGCTCGCGGCGATCGCGATCGCGACCGACCTCGGCGTGACGGATGACGCGATCCAGCAGGCGCTGGCCGAATTCAACGGCGTCGGCCGGCGTTTCCAGCGCTACGGCGAGGTGCCGACCGCGGACGGCGGCCAGTACACGCTGATCGACGACTACGGCCATCACCCGGTCGAGATGGCCGCGACGATCGCGGCCGCGCGCGGCGCGTTCCCGGGGCGTCGCCTCGTGCTGGCGTTCCAGCCGCACCGCTACACGCGCACGCGCGATTGCTTCGACGATTTCGTCAACGTGCTGTCGACGGTCGATGCGCTGGTGCTGACGGAAGTCTACGCGGCCGGCGAGGCCGCGATCTCGACCGCCAACGGCGACGCGCTGTCGCGCGCGCTGCGCGGGGCAGGAAAGGTTGACCCGGTGTTCGTCGCGACGGTCGACGACGTGCCGGACGCATTGGCGAAGGTCGCGCAGAACGGCGACGTGGTGATCACGATGGGCGCGGGTTCGATCGGCGGCGTGCCGGCGAAGGTCGCGCAGCACACTCAACAGAAGGCATGACATGAGCGGGATTGATCCGAAACGTTTCGGCAAGGTGGCGGTGTTGTTCGGCGGCGAGTCCTCGGAGCGCGAGGTCTCGCTCACGTCCGGCCAGCTCGTGCTGCAGGGCCTGCGCGACGCAGGCATCGACGCGCACCTGTTCGACCCGGCCGAGCGCCCGCTGGCGGCGCTGAAGGACGAAGGGTTCGTGCGTGCGTTCAATGCGCTGCACGGCGGTTACGGCGAGAACGGCCAGATCCAGGGCGCGCTCGATTTCTACGGGATCCGTTACACGGGCAGCGGTGTGCTCGGGTCGGCGCTCGGCCTCGACAAGTTCCGCACGAAGCTCGTCTGGCAGCAGACGGGCGTGCCGACGCCGCCGTTCGAGACGGTGCTGCGCGGCGACGACCTCGCGGCGCGCGCGACGGACATCGTCGCGAAGCTCGGCCTGCCGCTGTTCGTGAAACCGGCGAGCGAGGGCTCGAGCGTCGCGGTGCTGAAGGTGAAGACGGCCGATGCGCTGCCGGCTGCGCTCGAGGAAGCCGCGAAGCACGACCCGATCGTGATCGTCGAGAAGAGTATCGAAGGCGGCGGCGAATACACCGCATGCATCGCCGGCGATCTCGACCTGCCGGTGATCAAGATCGTGCCGGCCGGCGAGTTCTACGACTATCACGCGAAGTACATCGCCAACGACACGCAATACCTGATCCCGTGCGGGCTGCCCGCCGACAAGGAAGCGGAGCTCAAGCGCGTCGCGCGCCGTGCGTTCGACGTGCTCGGCTGCACCGACTGGGGCCGCGCGGACTTCATGCTCGACGCCGATGGCAATGCGTACTTCCTGGAAGTGAACACCGCACCGGGCATGACCGACCACTCGCTGCCGCCGAAGGCCGCGCGCGCGGTCGGCATCAGCTATTCGGAGCTGGTCGTGAAGGTGCTGTCGCTCACGCTCAACGACTGACGCAGGAACGGAACGACGTATGTGGAACAACGTTCGCCAACTCAACCTTGCCGCCAGCGCGCTGTACGCGCTGCTGCTGCTCGTGTTGGCGGCGGCCGGTTGCTACTGGCTGATCCAGCGCCCGACGTTCGCGTTGCGGGAAATCCGGATCGACGGCGACACCGAGCACATCAATTCGCCGACGGTACGCGCGGGCGTGGTCGGCCGGCTGAAGGGCAATTTCTTCACGGTCGATCTCGACGCCGCGCGCGCCGCGTTCGAGCAGATGCCCTGGGTGCGCCATGCGAGCGTGCGCCGGGTGTGGCCGAATGCGCTGGCTGTCACGCTCGAGGAGTACAAACCGCTCGGGACCTGGGGCAGCGACCAGCTCGTGAGCGTCGACGGCGAGCTGTTCACCGCGAACCAGGGCGAGCTGGATCAGGAACTGCCGGCGTTCGACGGCCCGGAGGGCAGTGCGAAGGAAGTCGTCACGCGGTATCGCGACTTCGGGAAATGGTTTGCGCCGCTGAAGGCGGCGCCGGAAGAAGTGACGCTGTCGGCGCGGTACGCGTGGACGGTGAAGCTGTCGAACGGCATGCAGGTCGAGCTGGGCAAGGAACGCAACAGCGAGTCGCTGCATGACCGGAGCCAGCGCCTGGTCGCCGCCTGGCCGGCGGTCACGGAGCGCTGGGGCAACGACATCGAGTACGCGGACCTGCGTTATCCGAACGGATTCGCGATTCGCGCGGCAGGCATGCGGTTCCTGACCGATACCGACAAGCGCAAGAAGTAACGAGAGATCACACGCAAGAGCACTTTATGAGCAAAGACTACAAGGATCTGCTGGTTTCCCTCGACATCGGCACGTCGAAGGTGGTGGCCATCGTCGCCGAGCTGAAAGGCGAAGGTCACTACGAGGTGATCGGTCTCGGCCAGAGCGAGTCGAAGGGTCTGAAGAAAGGTGTGGTGGTCAACATCGAGGCCACCGTGCAGTCGATCCAGCGCGCGCTCGAGGAAGCCGAGCTGATGGCCGACTGCAAGATCACCAACGTGTTCACGGGGATCGCCGGCAGCCACATCCGCAGCTTCAACTCGAGCGGGATGGTCGCGATCAAGGACAAGGAAGTCACGCAGACCGACGTCGCGCGCGTGATCGAGACCGCGAAGGCGATCAACATCCCGACCGACCAGCAGGTGCTGCACATCCTCACGCAGGAATTCATCATCGACGGCCAGGAAGACGTGCGCGAGCCGATCGGGATGAGCGGCATCCGGCTGGAAGTGAAGGTGCACATCGTGACGGGCGCGGTGAGCGCCGCGCAGAACATCGTCAAGTGCGTGCGCCGCTGCGGGCTGGAAGTGAACGACCTGATCCTGCAGCCGCTCGCGTCGTCGCTGGCGGTGCTGACGGAAGACGAGAAGGATCTCGGCGTGGTGCTGGTCGACATCGGCGGCGGCACGACGGACATCGCGATCTTCGCCGAAGGCGCGATCCGCCACACCGCGGTGATTCCGATCGCCGGCGACCAGATCACGAGCGACATCGCGATGGCGCTGCGCACGCCGACGCCGGATGCGGAAGACATCAAGGTCGGCTACGGGATCGCGAAGCAGGCGCTCGCCGACCCGGACGAAATGGTGGAAGTGCCGGGCCTCGGCGAACGCGGTCCGCGCACGCTGTCGCGCCAGGCGCTCGCGGCCGTGATCGAGCCGCGCGTCGAGGAACTGTTCTCGCTCGTGCAGCAGGTCGTGCGCGAATCCGGTTACGAAGAACTCCTGAGCTCCGGCGTGGTCATTACCGGCGGTGCGTCGATGATGCCCGGCATGGTCGAGCTCGGCGAAGACATTTTCCTGAAACCGGTGCGCATCGGCGCGCCGGAGTATGCAGGCGGCCTCTCCGACGTCGTGCGCAATCCGCGCTACTCGACGGCGATGGGGCTGCTCGTCGAAGGCAGTGCCCAGCGCATGCGCGGCCGCAAGGTCGCCGTGCAGTCCGGCAACGCGGGGCAGGTGTTCTCGCGGATGAAGGAATGGTTCCTGAGCAACTTCTGACAAACCGAATCTCGAAATTCGCGCTGGTGCCGGCGGCTGGCGCGCGACAGGGGGTTGCCCGATCTCCTGCCGAATAACGGCCGATTAGCAGTTTTTCTCTTGACGGAGGCAACATGGAATTCGAAATGCTGGAAACCGAGACCAACGGCACCATCATCAAGGTGGTCGGCGTTGGCGGCGCTGGCGGCAATGCCGTCCAGCACATGATCAACCGCGGCGTGCAGGGCGTCGATTTCATCGTGATGAACACGGATGCGCAGGCGCTGTCGCGTTCGCGCGCATCGTCGGTGATCCAGCTCGGCAATACGGGCCTCGGCGCCGGTGCGAAGCCGGAAATGGGCCGTGCGGCAGCGGAAGAAGCGCGTGAGCGCATCGCCGACGCACTGCGCGGCGCGCACATGGTGTTCATCACGGCCGGCATGGGCGGCGGGACGGGCACGGGCGCGGCACCGGTGGTCGCGCAGATCGCGAAGGAGATGGGCATCCTGACGGTCGGTGTCGTCAGCAAGCCGTTCGAGTTCGAAGGCGGCAAGCGCATGCGCGTCGCTGAAGCAGGTTCGCAGCAACTGGAGGATCACGTCGACTCGCTGATCGTCGTGCTGAACGACAAGCTGTTCGACGTGATGGGCGACGACGCCGAGATGGACAAGTGCTTCCAGTGCGCGGACGACGTGTTGAACAACGCGGTGGCAGGCATCGCTGAAATCATCAACGTCGATGGCCTCGTGAACGTCGACTTCGAAGACGTGAAGACGGTGATGGGCGAGCAGGGCAAGGCGATGATGGGCACGGCGACGGTCGCCGGCGTCGATCGCGCGCGCCTCGCGGCGGAACAGGCCGTGGCGAGCCCGCTGCTCGAAGGCGTCGACCTGTCGGGCGCGCGCGGCGTGCTGGTCAACATCACGTCGAGCCGTTCGCTGCGCCTGTCGGAAACGCGCGAAGTGATGAACACGATCAAGAGCTACGCGGCGGAAGATGCGACGGTGATCTTCGGTGCGGTGTACGACGACGCGATGGGCGATGCGTTGCGCGTGACGGTCGTGGCAACGGGTCTGGGCCGTGCGGCGAAGAAGCAGCAGTCGGCACCGATGACGCTGCTGCGCACGGGTACGGACAACCAGCCGGTCAGCGCAGTGTCGCACGGCTATGCACCGGCGCATCACGTCAGCACGGCCGACTACGGCGCACTCGATACGCCGGCGGTGTGGCGCAATTCGCGTGAAACCGCGGCATCGCACGTGCAGGCGCTGCAGGAGAAGGGTGTCGACACGTACGACATCCCGGCTTTCCTGCGCAAGCAGGCTGACTGACGCAAACACAGGCGAAGCCGCGGCGAAACTGCCGCGGTATCGCCGGCGTGACGGATGCTACGGACCACGACAGGCCGCGTCGGCTGCGACGCCGGGCCGGGAAACGTGCCCTCTCCGCACAAGCGGGGCGGGATGGGCCGTGCTGTCCGCGACACGCTGAAAAACCGTATCGCTATGAGGGACCAGCCATGATTCAAGTGGGCGACGCGCTGCCCGACGCGCAACTGTTCGAGTACATCGACGACGCGCGCGAAGGGTGCACGCTGGGGCCGAACGCCTGCAGCGTGCGCGATCAGGTTGCGGGAAAGCGGGTGGTGATCTTCGGATTGCCGGGCGCTTTCACGCCGACCTGTTCGGCGCAGCATGTGCCGGGCTACGTCGAACACGCCGAGCATCTGCGCGCGGCGGGTATCGACGAGATCTGGTGCGTGTCCGTCAACGACGCATTCGTGATGGGCGCATGGGGACGTGATCTGCACACCGCGGGCAAGGTGCGCATGATGGCGGACGGCAGCGCGGCTTTCACTCATGCGCTGGGGCTGACGCAGGATTTGTCCGCGCGTGGCATGGGGATTCGTTCCCTGCGCTACGCGATGGTGATTGACGGCGGTGTGGTCAAGACGCTGGCCGTCGAGGCGCCGGGCAAATTCGAAGTGAGCGATGCGGCGAGTGTTCTCGCGACGTTGACGTCCTGATCGTGCGGTGCGCCGTTGCCTGCCGGCAACGCTGCTCACCGGCCTCAGGGCAGTTGTAACACGGGCTGATGACCGGAAACGCCTCCGTTCCGGGCATCGGCCCGTCCCGTATCGGCAGGGGTAAACAGCCGAAACAGATTGATACGCAGTTTCAAACTGCGTTGAATAGGGAATTACGCTATAATCCCTCCTATTGAATATAACTCCTGATTGATATCTTCAATCACGACGAAGAACATCATGCTGAAGCAGCGCACCATCAAATCCATCGTGAAGACCGTGGGTATCGGTGTCCACTCGGGCCGCAAGATCGAGCTGACGCTCCGTCCCGCCGCACCGGGCACGGGCATCGTGTTCTCCCGCGTCGACCTTCCCACGCCCGTCGACATTCCCGCGGCGGCAACGTCGATCGGCGATACGCGGCTCGCGTCGGTGCTGCAGAAGGATGGCGTGCGCGTGTCGACCGTCGAGCACCTGATGTCGGCATGTGCCGGCCTCGGCATCGACAACCTCTATGTCGACGTGACGGCCGAGGAAATCCCGATCATGGACGGCAGCGCGGCGACCTTCGTGTTCCTGATCCAGTCCGCCGGGATCGAGGAGCAGAACGCGCCGAAGCGTTTCGTGAAGGTGAAGAAGACGGTTGAAATCCGTGACGGCGACAAGTTCGCGCGTCTCGATCCGTACTTCGGCTTCAAGCTGAAATTCTCGATCGACTTCCGTCACCCGGCCGTCGACAAGACCGGCCAGGAGCTCGAGGTCGATTTCGCGAATACGTCGTATGTGCGCGAGATCGCGCGCGCACGCACGTTCGGTTTCGCGCACGAGGCCGAGATGCTGCGCGAGATGGGCCTCGCCCGCGGCGGCAGCATGGAAAATGCGATCGTGCTCGACGAGTACCGCATCCTGAACAACGACGGGCTGCGCTACGACGACGAGTTCGTGAAGCACAAGATGCTCGACGCGATCGGCGACCTGTACGTGATCGGCCATCCGCTGCTGGCGTCGTACACGGCGTACAAGTCTGGCCACGGGCTGAATAACGCGCTGCTGCGCGAGCTGCTTGCGAACGAAGATGCGTACGAGATCGTCACGTTCGACGATCCGCAGGCCGCGCCGAAGGGTTTCGCGTTCGACGCGCAGACGGCCTTCGCCTGAACTGTGTTCGGCGCAAGCAACAAAAAAGCAGCCTTCGGGCTGCTTTTTTGTTGGCCGGACGATGCCGGCGGCGTAGGCCGTCAGCGCGGCTTTGCGCCGTGCCGGGCCGCCATCCGCGCAAGCGCGGCCTGCAGCGGCGACGGTTCGAGATGGTCTGCCAGATCGCGCAACGCGGCCGCGCCGACCGACGTCATCCGCGCCTGCTTCACGTGCGGCGGCTCCGGAGCATCCTTCGGGCGCACGCGCACGCGCAGCGTCGAGACCGGCCAGCCGCGCTTTTGCAGATCGCCGAGCAGCCGCGGCTCGACCTGCCGCAGCCGCGCGGCCAGCGCGTTGTGCGCGGCAAAGAGGGTCAGGGTGCCGTCCTTCACGAAGCCGGGTTCGACGTGGTTCGCCAGGTAGTCGGGCAGAAGCGCGGCAAGATCGCGCTGCAGCGACGCGATTTGCTCGACGCCGGCGCGCAGTGCCGCGAACGCGTCGGTGCGGCCGAGCACTTCGGACACGGGTTGCGGGCGATAGGCGGCGAGCGGGCCGAAACGCTTGGAAAATCGGTTCATCGAGACATTCTTCGGGCGCGCACGCGCGCGGACGTTGACGCCGATTGTACCCGCGCGGGCCCGTGCACGGGCGGCTTTCGCCCCGTGGGCCCGGCCGTAGGCGCGCAGTGCCCGTCCGGCCGAGACACGGGCGCACGCTTTCCCGCGTGCTAAAATTCGACGTTTGAGTCCACTAATTCGCTAAGCCGCCGAGGCTCGGGCGTCGGGGCGCGCAACACGCGCCGGGCGCCGGTGCTGCGACGCAGGATCCGATCCGATGACAACCGGTTTTCTCCAGAAAATTTTTGGCAGCCGCAACCAGCGGCTCGTCAAGCAATACCAAAAGACCGTCGCGACGATCAATGCGCTCGAAACGCAGATCGAGAAGCTGACGGACGACCAGTTGCGCGGCAAGACGGACGAATTCCGCCAGCGGGTCGCGGCCGGCGAGTCGCTCGACAAGCTGCTGCCCGAGGCGTTCGCGGTCTGTCGCGAGGCCAGCCGGCGCGTGCTGAAGATGCGGCACTTCGACGTGCAGATGATCGGCGGCATGGTGCTCCACTACGGCAAGATCGCGGAAATGCGCACCGGCGAGGGCAAGACGCTCGTCGCGACGCTGCCCGTGTACCTGAACGCGCTGGCCGGCCGCGGCGTGCACGTCGTGACCGTCAACGATTACCTCGCGCAGCGCGACGCCGAATGGATGGCGCGCCTCTACAACTTCCTCGGTCTGTCGGTCGGCATCAACCTGTCCGGCATGGAGCACGACCAGAAGCAGCAGGCTTACGCGGCGGACATCACGTACGGCACGAACAACGAGTTCGGCTTCGACTACCTGCGCGACAACATGGTCTACGAGACCGACGCGCGCGTGCAGCGGGCACTGAACTTCGCGGTCGTCGACGAAGTGGACTCGATCCTGATCGACGAAGCGCGCACGCCGCTGATCATTTCGGGCCAGGCCGAGGATCACACCGAGCTGTACGTGCGGATGAACGCACTGCCGCCGCTGCTCGAGCGCCAGATCGGCGAAGAGAAGGCCGACGGCACGGGTGTCGAGAAGCCGGGCGACTACACGCTCGACGAGAAGGCCCGCCAGGTGTTCCTGACGGAATCGGGCCACGAGAAGGCCGAGCGCCTGCTCGCCGAATGGGGCCTGATCGGCGAGGGCGAGAGCCTGTACGCGCCGCAGAACATCACGCTGATGCACCACGTGTACGCGGCGCTGCGCGCACACACGCTGTTCCACAAGGATCAGCACTACGTCGTGCAGAACGGCGAAGTGGTCATCGTCGACGAATTCACGGGCCGCCTGATGGCCGGCCGCCGCTGGTCCGACGGCCTGCACCAGGCGGTCGAGGCGAAGGAACACGTGAAGATCCAGAGCGAGAACCAGACGCTCGCGTCGATCACGTTCCAGAACTACTTCCGGATGTACGCGAAACTCGCGGGCATGACCGGTACCGCGGACACCGAAGCGTACGAATTCAACGAGATCTACGGCCTCGAGACGGTCGTGATCCCGACCAATCGCCCGCCGAAGCGAATCGACAAGCAGGACCAGATCTACAAGACGGCCAAGGAGCGCTACGACGCGGTGATCCGCGACATCCGCGAATGCTACGAGCGCGGCCAGCCGGTGCTGGTCGGCACGACGTCGATCGAGAACTCGGAACTGCTGTCGCACCTGCTGAAGCAGGCCGGGCTGCCGCATGAGGTGCTGAACGCGAAGCAGCACGAGCGCGAAGCGGCGATCGTCGCGGAAGCCGGCCGTCCGAAGCGCGTCACGATCGCGACCAACATGGCCGGCCGCGGTACCGACATCGTGCTCGGCGGCAATGCCGAGAAGCAGGCCGCGTTCATCGAGGCCGACGACGCGATCCCGGCCGACGAAAAGGCGCGCCGCATCCAGCAGTTGCACGACGAGTGGGAAACGCTGCACGAGCAGGTGAAGGCTGCTGGCGGCCTGCACATCATCGGCACCGAGCGCCACGAATCGCGCCGGATCGACAACCAGCTGCGCGGCCGTGCAGGCCGTCAGGGCGATCCGGGCTCGTCGCGCTTCTACCTGTCGCTCGACGATCCGCTGCTGCGCATCTTCGCGGGCGACCGCGTGCGTTCGATCATGGATCGCCTGAAGATGCCGGAAGGCGAGGCGATCGAGGCAGGCATCGTCACGCGCTCGATCGAGTCCGCGCAGCGCAAGGTCGAAGCGCGCAACTTCGACATCCGCAAGCAGCTGCTCGAATACGACGACGTGTCGAACGACCAGCGCAAGGTCATCTACCAGCAGCGCAACGAGCTGCTCGAAGCGCACGACATCACCGAGACGATCTCCGCGATGCGTCACGGCGTGATCGCCGAAGTCGTCCGCCAGTTCGTGCCGGAAGGCAGCATCGAGGAGCAGTGGGACGTGCCCGAGCTCGAGGAAGCGCTGCGCAACGACTGGCAGCTCGACCTCGCGATCCAGGAAATGGTGAACGAGTCGTCGTCGATTACGGCCGAGGAGATTCTCGACGCCGTGATGACGGCCGCCGACGAGCAGTACGAGGCGAAGGTCGCGATGGTCGGCCGCGAATCGTTCAGCGCATTCGAGCGTTCGGTGATGCTGCAGACGGTCGACCGCCTGTGGCGCGAGCACCTCGCGGCGCTCGACCATCTGCGCCAGGGCATCCACCTGCGCGGCTATGCGCAGAAGAACCCGAAGCAGGAATACAAGCGCGAAGCGTTCGAGCTGTTCGCCGCGATGCTCGAGGCGATCAAGCAGGAAGTCACGCGTGTCGTGATGAACGTGCAGATCCAGTCGCCGGAACAGCTCGAGGAAGCGGCCGAGCAGATCGAGGAGCGCGCAGGTCATCTCGAGAATGTCGAGTACCAGCACGCCGACTACGCGGAAGCCGGTGCGCCGGTGGCGAACGTCACGGCTGCCGCGGCGGCCACGGCGACGGCCGACATGGTCGGCAGCGCGATGACGCACAGCGGCCCCGGCGGTGAAATGCCGAAGGTCGGCCGCAACGACCCGTGCCCGTGCGGCAGCGGCAAGAAGTACAAGCAATGTCACGGGAAGCTGTCATGATCGACGGCGGCGCGCGTGACGCGCGCCGCTCGGTTCGCAGCTTCGAGCGCGTGATCTGAGTTGCGGCGGCCCGCGCATGCGGCCGCCGGTTCTTCCAATCGATGCCGGCGCACGCCGGCATTTTCCATCTGGCAGGTGTGCCCCATGGCTGTCAATTTTCCGTCGATCGATCCCGCCCAACTGCATCCCGTCGCCGGCGTCACGCTCGGCTGGGCGGAAGCGAACATCCGCAAGCCGAATCGCAAGGACGTGCTGGTCATCTCCGTCGACGAAGGCGCGACGGTCGCGGGCGTGTTCACCGAAAACCGCTTCTGCGCCGCGCCGGTCATCGTCTGCCGCGAGCATCTGGCGAAGGTGCGCGCGGGCGGTGCGGGCATTCGCGCGCTCGTCGTGAATACGGGCAATGCCAACGCCGGTACCGGCGAGCCGGGCCTTGCGAACGCGCGCGAAACCTGCACGGAACTTGCCCGCCTTGCGGGTATCGAGCCGGCGCAGGTGCTGCCGTTCTCGACCGGCGTGATCCTCGAGCCGCTGCCGATCGACCGCCTGAAGGCCGGGCTGCCGGCCGCGCTCGCGAACCGCAAGGCCGCGAACTGGTTCGACGCCGCGCAGGCGATCATGACGACCGATACGCTGCCGAAGGCCACGTCGCGCCAGGTGACGATCGACGGTCACACGGTCACGCTGACGGGCATCAGCAAGGGCGCCGGCATGATCAAGCCGAACATGGCGACGATGCTCGGCTTCCTCGCGTTCGACGCGAACGTCGCGCAGCCGGTGCTCGACACGCTCGTGAAGGAAGTGGCCGACCGCTCGTTCAACTGCATCACGATCGACGGCGACACGTCGACGAACGACTCGTTCATCCTGATCGCGTCGGGCAAGAGCACGCTGCCGGCGATTACGTCGACGGATTCGCCGGCCTATGCGGCGCTGCGCGATGCGGTGACGGAAGTTGCGCAGGTGCTGTCGCAGCTGATCGTGCGCGATGGCGAAGGTGCGACGAAATTCATGACGGTGCAGGTCGAAGGCGGCAAGAGCGTCGCGGAATGCCGCCAGATCGCTTACGCGATCGGCCATTCGCCGCTCGTGAAGACCGCCTTCTATGCATCCGACCCCAACCTCGGCCGGATTCTCGCGGCGATCGGCTATGCGGGCGTCGCGGATCTCGACGTCGGCAAGATCGACCTCTATCTCGACGATGTGCTCGTCGCGAAGGCGGGTGGCCGCAACCCGGCTTACCAGGAAGAGGACGGCCAGCGCGTGATGAAGCAGAGCGAAATCACGATCCGCGTGCTGCTTGGCCGCGGCGACGCACAGGCCACCATCTGGACGTGCGACCTGTCGCACGACTACGTGAGCATCAACGCGGATTACCGCTCCTGATCGGGAGTGCCTGAACGACATGGACAAGCTTGAACAGTTTCTGACGCGCGCGGAAGCGCTGCTCGGTCGTCTCGAGGGGATGTTGCCGCCCGCGCAGGCAGCGGTCGACTGGAATGCCGCACACGCGTTCCGCTGGCGCAAGCGCCAGGGGCGCGGTTATCTGCAGCCGGTGCCGGCCGTGTCGTCGATCACGCTCGACGACCTCCACAACATCGATCGCCAGAAAGGGCTGATCGACCAGAACACGCGGCAGTTCGTGCAGCAGAAGCCGGCGAACAACGTGCTGCTGACCGGCGCGCGCGGTACCGGCAAGTCGTCGCTGATCAAGGCGTGCCTGAACGCGTATGCGAAGGACGGGCTGCGTCTGATCGAAGTCGACAAGGACGACCTGCACGATCTCGGCGACATCGTCGACCTGATCTCGCAACGTCCCGAGCGCTTCATCGTGTTCTGCGACGACCTGTCGTTCGAGGAAGGCGAGTCGGGCTACAAGGCGCTGAAGGTGGCGCTCGATGGCTCGATCGCCGCGCAGTCGGACAACGTGCTGATCTACGCGACGTCGAACCGCCGCCATCTGCTGCCCGAGTACATGAGTGACAACGAGACGTACAAGCATCTCCCGGATGGCGAGATTCACCCCGGCGAAGTCGTCGAGGAGAAGATCTCGCTGTCGGAGCGCTTCGGTCTGTGGGTCAGCTTCTATCCGTTCAAGCAGGACGACTATCTCGACATCGTCGGGCACTGGCTGCGTCATTTCGGTTGCCCGGATGCGGAGATCGAGTCCGCACGCGGCGATGCGCTCGTGTGGGCGCTCGAGCGCGGCTCGCGGTCGGGGCGCGTCGCGTGGCAGTTTGCGCGTGACTGGTCGGGTCGCAAGGAGCAAGCATGAGCGCGGATCTCGCACAAGGCGCCGTGCGCGCGCCCGATGGCCGCAAGGTGACGGAAGTGGCGGTCGGCGTGATGGTGCAGCCTGGTGGCCGCTATCTGCTCGCGCAGCGGCTGCAAGGCAAACCGTACGAAGGCTACTGGGAATTTCCGGGCGGCAAGCTGGAGGCCGGCGAAAGCGTCGAGGACGCGCTTGCGCGCGAACTGCACGAGGAACTCGGCATCCAGGTCACGGCCAGCCATCGCTGGCACACGCTCGAGCACGATTATCCGCATGCCTATGTGCGGCTTTATTTCTGCAAGGTGACGGGCTGGACGGGCGAGCCGCACAGCAAGGAAGGGCAGGCGTTCGTATGGCAGCAACTGCCGGTCGAGGTCGCGCCGTTGCTGCCGGCCGCGCTGCCGGTACTTGAACTGCTCGAGAAGGAAGCCGCGTCGATCTGACGCCACGATGGCCTGCCGGAAAGGCGGGCCACATCACCGGCTGACGGTGCCGAGCGCCGCTCAGCTGTCGCGGCGGCCGTCCGTGCCGTCTTCTTCCGACGAGGGCCCCTCGTCGGAGGATCCCCCGATCCGGTACTTTTCCGCGGCCCAGGCGCCGAGGTCGAGCTGCTTGCAGCGGGCCGAGCAGAACGGACGGAACTGATTTTCGGGCGTCCAGCGCACTTCGGCGCCACACGACGGGCATTTCACAACGGTAGTCATACGAAAGCGATCCGGCACGCGGCCGTTACAGATTGCACAGTGTCAGATGGAACGGCACGTCGATGTCCACCGCACGCGGCCGCACATCGCCGTCCTGCGTGGTGAACCGTACCCACAGCATGTATTTGTTGGCGCTTGCCTCGGGAATGACGCGCAATTCCGGCGCCACGCGCACCTGCATCAACTGGTAGGTGCGGCCGGACAGCATCTGCTGGTAGCTGCCCTGCATCGCCATGACCTTCGACGCCTGGCCCGATTCGCGCGCGAGCCGCAGCACGATCGCAGCGGCATCGCGCAGCGGCAGCATCGGCAGGATCCATTTCGCGATGTCCTGGCGCCGCTGCTCGGCGGGCCATTGCTGCCATGCGTAGTACGACGGCAGGTCGAACTTGCACGTGCCGCCCGGAATCACCGCACGGCTGCGGATGCTGGCGAGCCACTCGTTGTCGACGAGGTGCTGCCCGGTCTTGCCCTGCATCTGCGCGAGATTCGCGAGCGTCTGCTCGATTTCGCCGAGCACGGCTTCGAGCGCGTTCTGCTCGATGCCCGGATTGCCGCGAAAGGGGGCGAGCGTCTGGCGTTGACGTTCGAGCTCCTTCATCAGATCCGATTTCAGGTCCGCGCGGCCCGTTACCTCGGCGATTTCGAACAGCGTCGTCAGCGCGACGTGGTGTTCACGCGGGTCCTCCTGAGCCAAAAAGAACGCGAAGCGCTCGAAGAGATCTTCGAGGCGCAACAGCGTGCGAATTCGCTCGTTGAACGGATACTCGTAAAGAATCAAGCGCGCTCGCCTCTTGGGTAGGGATTGAAACAATGCAGGACATTCTAATGCCCACGCTCTACCCTAGCAACGCGCCAATTTCGTACACCATCACGATCGAGCGCGAGGCTCAGTGCGCGGCGGCCGCGAACCCGAGATAGCGTTGGTGCAGTGCATCGACCTGCGCGGCGAGCGCATCGGGCGTCGTCGCGTCATTGACGATGACGTCGTCGGCCGCCGCGAGGCGGGCCTCGCGCGACGCCTGCCGCGCGATGATCGCCTCGACCTGTTCGCGCGTGAAGCCGTTGCGCCGCATCACGCGTGCGATCTGCGTTTCGACCGGACAGTCGACGACGAGCACGCGATCGCAGCGCGCCTTCCAGTTGCCGGATTCGACGAGCAGCGGCACGACGAACATCACGTATGGGCCCTGCGCTTCGCGCGCCTCACGATCGGTCTCCGCCCGGATCAGCGGGTGCGTGATCGCTTCGAGGCGCCGACGCGCGTCGTCGTCGCTGAAGATCAGTGCGCGCATCTGCGCGCGGTCGAGCGAGCCGTCGGCGGCAACGAAGTCGCGGCCGAATGCCTGTTCGATCGCGGGCATCGCGAGGCCGCCCGGCGCGGTGATGCGATGGGCGATCAGATCGGTATCGACCAGCGATGCGCCTCGGGCGGCGAACAGGTCGGCGACGGTTGTCTTGCCGCTGCCGATGCCGCCGGTGAGTCCAATTGCGAACATGTCAGCCTCCGAGCGCCGAATAGAAAGGGGTGCCGAAAAACAGCGTCGCGACACCGCCTGCCGCGAGGAACGGGCCGAACGGAATCGGCTCCTCGAAGCGCATGCGACCGCGCCAGGTCGCGACGAGCCCGACGACCGCGCCCGTCACCGCGGCGAACAGCACGACCTGCGGCAGTGCGGCCCAGCCCATCCATGCGCCGAGCGCGGCGAGCAGCTTCAGGTCGCCGAAACCGATGCCCTCGATGCCGCGCAGCCATTTGAACAGCCAGTAGACCGACCACAGGAACAGGTAGCCGGCCATGGCTCCGATCACGGCCGAACGCAGCGATGTGAACGTGCCGCCGAGGTTCAGCACGAGCCCGGCCCAGAGGAGCGGCAGCGTCATCGAGTCGGGCAGGTAGCCGGTCCGGATATCGATCGCGCTCATCGCGAGCAGCGCGGCGCACAGCGCGAACGCGGCGAGCGCGGCGACGGTCGGGCCGAATGCCGCGAGCGAGCCGGCGGCGAGCAGCGCGCACACAAGCTCGACGAGCGGATAACGGATGCCGATCGCGTGGCCGCAGCGTCGGCAGCGCCCGCGCAGGATCAGGTAGCTGACGAGCGGGATGTTTTCCCATGCGCGCAGCACGTGGCCGCAATGCGGGCAGGCGCTGCGCGGGTGCCACAGGTCGTAGCGCGGCGGGTAGCCGTCTTCGGGAGTGGCACTCGTGTTGCCGGTCGCTTCGTCGATCTCGGCCTGCCATGCGCGCTGCATCATCACGGGCAGCCGGTGCACGACCACGTTCAGGAAGCTGCCGACGCACAGGCCGATGATGACCGCGAACGCGTACTGCAGTGCGGCCGGCAGCATCGCCAGCGCGAGCAGCGTGCTCTCGGGCGAATCGGAAACGGCGGACAAGGGCGCGGGTGTCATGAGGCTCAAGGTTCGGACTAAAAGGCGACAGAATCGGTTGCGATGCTACACCACGTTGCCGAGCTGAAGGATGGGCAGGTACATCGCGATCACGAGGCCGCCGACGAGTGCGCCCAGTACGATCACGATCAGCGGTTCGCCGAGCGCGGCAAGCGTATCGAGATGCGCGTCGAGCTGGCGCTCGCACAGCGTGGCGATGTCGGCGAGCATCGTGTCGAGCGCACCGGTCTCCTCGGCGACGGCGATCGGTTGCACGACGTCGTCCGGAAAGCAGCCGGCCGACTGCATCGCGTCCGCGAGACGCGCGCCGCGCAGCACGTGGGCGGCGATGTGGGCGGTGGCGCGCTCGAACACGGGGTGGCCGGCCGTGCGTTCGAGCGTGGCGAAGGCGTCTGCGAGCGGCACGCCGGCGCCGAGCAGCGTCGCCAGCGATCGGCACCAGCGCGCGGCCGCGAACCGGCTCATCGCGCTCCCCGCGAGCGGGACGTGCAGCAGGCGCCGCGCGACGGCGTGGCGCAGCGGTGCCGATAGCCGTAGCGCGCGATGGGCGGCCAGCGCGGCTGCCGCCGTACCGGCAACCAGCACACCGCCCCACGCCGACAGTGCCGAGGACAACGCGAGCAGCGCACGAGTCGGTGCCGGCAGCGCGGCGCCGAAACCGTCGAAGATCTGGCGGAACGTCGGTACGACCCACACCATCAACGCGGCCGAAATTGCGAGCCCGAACAGGATGACGGCCGCCGGATAGGCAAGCGCGGCCCGCAGCTTGCGCCATTGCGCGTCGGCGCGCTCGCGGTGCTCCGCGACCCGTGTCAGCACGACGCCGAGCGAGCCTGACGCTTCGCCGACCTCGATCAGCTGGCGATACAGTGTGCCGAACTGCGCCGGATAGCGTGCGAGTGCATCGGCGAAGCGATGGCCGCCGACAATCTCGCGGGCGAGACCGGCGGCGATTCGCGGCAGGCCGTCGCGTGGCCGCGTGCGCGCGAGCATCTCGAGCGACGGCGCGAGCGGCAACCCGGCCTGCAGCAGGCTCGCGAGCTGGCGCGTGAAGCGCGTGACGTCCCGCGTGCCGGCCATTGGCGGCCGGGCCCGCCCGCGGATGTCGAGCGACAGGACTGCGATGCCGTCGCGCGCGAGTGCGGCGCGTGCACTCGCAGCGTCGAACGCGATGATGATCCCGCGGCGTGGTGTGCCGTCGCGATGGCGGCCGCGCCATCCGAAGCGGCTTTCGCGCGGCGTTGTGCGCATGCTCATGCAGCAGGTGTCGCGGCGATGGCTTCCGCGATGCTCGTCGTGCCGTCCTGGACACGCGCGAACGCCGCGTCGCGCAGACTGCGCACGCCTTCGGCCGCCGCGCATTGCGCGAGTTCGCCGACGCTCGCCCGGGCGACGATGCGTTCCGCCAGCCGGGGCGATACCGGCATCGTCTGATGCAGGCCGATACGGCCGCGATAGCCGATGCCGTGACAGGCCGAACAGCCTCGCGCGACGAACGGCCGCCATCCTGCGGCGAGCGCAACCGGGTCGCAGCCGGCTTCGCGCAATACGGGCACCGGTGCGTCCGAGTGCATGCGGCAGGCGGTGCACAGCCGCCGGACGAGGCGCTGCGCGGTGACGAGGTGCAGCGCGGCCGCGAGGTTGTACGGGGCGACCCCGATATCGAGCAGCCGCGCGACGGCGGCCGGCGCGTCGTTCGTGTGCAGCGTCGACAGCACGAGATGGCCGGTCTGCGCGGCCTTGATCGCGACGTCGGCCGTCTCCGCATCGCGAATCTCGCCGACCATGATGATGTCCGGATCCTGCCGCAGCAGCGCGCGCAGTGCCGTCGCGAACGTGAGCCCCGCCTTTTCGGCGACGCCGACCTGGCTGATGCCGTCGAGCTGGATCTCGGCGGGATCCTCCACCGTGCAGACGTTGTGCGCGTCGCGATCGAGCATCTGCAGCGCGCAATAGAGCGACAGCGTCTTGCCGCTGCCGGTCGGGCCCGTGACGAGCACGAGGCCATGCGGTGCGCGTATCGCGGCTTCCATCGCGGCCGCCTGTTGCGCGTCGAAGCCGAGACGGGCGAGCGTGAGGTCGGTCGGCAGGGTTTCGAGGCGCCGCAGCACGAGTTTTTCACCGAACAACGTCGGCAGCGAACTGACCCGGTAGTCGCCGCGAGTACCGCCGTCGATCGCGATACGCAGCCTGCCGTCCTGCGGGAGCCGCCGCTCGGCGATGTCCATGCGTGCGAGCACCTTGATCCGCGTGACGAGCGCGTCGCGCAGATGAAGAGGCGGCCGCGCATGTTCGTGCAGCACGCCGTCGATGCGCAGGCGGATGCGCCAGCCGGCTTCGAACGGTTCGACGTGGATGTCGGATGCGTCGCGCACGCGTGCTGCGTGAAGCGTGTCCGTCAGCAGCCGCACAGCCGGCGCGTCGTCGAGCTGGGCCGCGTCGAGCGCGCGCGGTGCGGTGACGGGCGACGCATCGGAATGAGCGGGCGGCGGCTGCGTGCGCAGCGGCGCCCCGGGAGGAGTGAAATGCATGTGAGCCGGCACGCTGGCCGCCAGTTGACCGTGACCAGCAGATGGTCGCGCGTCGCGGGCGGCGCCGGCAGTCGGCCGTTCGGCTAACGCGCGACGGCGCGTGCGATGCGCGAGCCGCGCGGCTTGAAGAGCTTGACGGTGCGCACG
Source organism: Burkholderia sp. HAN2018 (assembly GCF_024704855.1). Taxonomy (NCBI): domain Bacteria; kingdom Pseudomonadati; phylum Pseudomonadota; class Betaproteobacteria; order Burkholderiales; family Burkholderiaceae; genus Burkholderia; species Burkholderia sp. HAN2018. Next base: position 37,728 of record NZ_QOBB01000032.1, read on the forward strand.
GCCTGATCGTCGCTGCGCATCACCTCGAGCATCACGTCGCCGATTTTCAGGCACACGTCGTCTTCCGGAATTTCCTCGAGGATTTCGAGGACCAGTCCGTTCAGCGTCTTCGGCCCGTCGGTCGGCAGCTTCAGGTGCAGCCAGCGATTCAGTTCGCGCAGCGGCATGCTCGCCGAGACGATGCATTCGCCGTTCTCGTCCCAGCCGCCCGCGCGTTCGCTGCGCGGCATCGATGTCGTGAATTCGCCGATCAGCTCCTCGATGATGTCTTCGGGCGTGACGAGCCCTTCGAGTTCGCCGTACTCGTTGACGACGAGCGCGGTCCGCTGCCGCGTTTCCTGGAAAAACTGGAGCTGCTGGACCACCGGCGTGCCCGACGGCACGTAGTACGGCTCGGCGAGCAGCGTGCGCAGCGTCTCGCGGTCGAACTCCTGGTTGTGCAGCGCGGTCAGCGTCTTGCGGACGTGCAGCACGCCGAGCACCTTGTCGATGTCACCTTCGTAGACGACAAGCCGGTTGTGATAGCAGGTTTCGAGCTGGTGCAGGACGTCGTCGAGCGGCGCGTAGAAGTTGAGCGACTCGATCTGGCGGCGCGGCACCATCACGTCGTCGACCGTGATGTTCTCGAGGTCGAACAGGTTGAGCAGGATGCTGCGGTGCTTGGTCGGCATGAAACTGCTCGACTCTAGGACGATGGCCCGCAGCTCGTCGGCCGACATCCGCTGGTCTCGGCCCTTCTTCGTGTTGATGCGCAGCACCCACAGCACGCCGTTCGCGAGCGCGTTGACGAACCAGACGACCGGCTTGAACACGCGCATCAGCGGCGCGATCACGAGGCTCGCGGGCAGTGCGATGCGTTCGGGGAACGTCGCGCCGACGATCTTCGGCGCGATTTCGGCGAACACGATGATCAGGAACGCGACGATGCCGGTCGCGATCGACAGCGCGAGATTGTTGCGGCCGAACGTATGGAGCGCGAGCGACGTCGTCAGGACCGGGATGATCGTGTTGAACAGGTTGTTGCCGATCAGGATCACGCTGAGCAGCAGGTCAGTACGCGTCAGCAGCCCCTGCGTGGTTTTCGCGCCGAGCGCGCCCTGGCCGGCGAGATGCTTCAGCCGATGGCGGTTGAGCGCCATCATCGCGGTCTCGGAAATGGAAAAGAAGCTGGAACAGAGGAGAAGCAGGAAGACGGCGCCGATTTGCGCCCATAAGGGAATTTGGTCCACGCGTTGGAAGGAGCAGTGAAGGACAGGGATGGAGGGAATATAGCAGAGGCCGGCGACCGTGATGTGTCGTGCGCGACACGAGGGGTCCGCGGCGGCCGGACGAAAAAAAACCGTGCACGTGGTGCACGGTTTTTTCAAAATCTGGTCGGGGTGAGAGGATTCGAACCTCCGGCCTCTACGTCCCGAACGTAGCGCTCTACCAGGCTAAGCTACACCCCGATTTGTACTCTTCCGATTTCGCCGTCTTCTTCAAGACCGCTGCGTCGTCAAGCAAGAACATAACTATAACGACGTTTCTTCAAGAAGGGAAGCCCTTGGAGAAAAAATTTTTTCGAGACGGGTGATTTTCCCGTGTCAAACGTGTGTCGCAGCCGTGGCGGCGACACACGACATGCAATCAGGACTGCCGCGACGTCGAGTAAGAGCACAGCGCGAGCAGGCTCTCCTTGTAGATCGAATCGGGGAATGCGGCGATCGCGGCCGCGGCCGCCTGCGCTTCCTGGCGCGCGCATTCGAGCGTGTGATCCAGTGCGCCCGAGCGCGTGATCGCTTCGAAAATCGTGTCGAAGCGATCGGTGCCGCCCTGTTCGATCGCCTCGCGTGCCAGCGCTGCCTGCTCGGGCGTGCCGCGCTCGATCAGATAGATGAGCGGCAGCGTCGGCTTGCCTTCGCGGAGGTCGTCGCCGGCATTCTTGCCCATTGCCTCGACGGTGCCCGCGTAGTCGAGCCAGTCGTCCATGATCTGGAATGCGGTGCCGATCCGGCGGCCGTATTCGGCGGCGGCGGCCTCGGTCGGCGCATCGGCGCCCGCGAGCACCGCGCCCAGGCGCGCCGATGCCTCGAACAGCTTGGCCGTCTTGTAGCGGATCACCTGCATGTAGCGCGTTTCGTCGACGTCCGCGTCGTGCATGTTGAGGAGCTGGAGCACCTCGCCTTCGGAAATGATCGTCGTCGCTTCGGACAGGATCTCCATCACGCGCATCTTGCCGACGCCGACCATCATTTCGAACGAGCGTGAATAGAGGTAGTCGCCTACCAGCACGCTCGCCGCGTTGCCGAACAGTGCATTGGCGGTCTGGCGGCCGCGGCGCAGCTCGGATTCGTCGACGACGTCGTCGTGCAGCAGCGTGGCCGTGTGGATGAACTCGACGACGGCGGCCAGCACGTGCCGCTGGTGCGACGTCTCGCCGAGTGCACCGGCGACGAGCAGCAGCAACGCCGGGCGCAGCCGCTTGCCGCCCGCGCCGATGATGTACTCGGCGATCTGGTTGATCAACAGTACGTCGGACGCGAGGCTTTGCCGGATAACGCGATTCACCTGCTCCATGTCGCTGGTGATCGGAGCGAGCAGGTGGGCGGCGCTGAGGGTGGGGGAGGCGGTGGACGACGACATGATGATGGAATTGGGTGATGCCGCGGATTATAAGTCGAATCCGAGATATCCCGGTCTGTCACACGTGCCGCAGCCGCGAATTTGGCCGTTCGGCCGAGGCCCGCGCGCGGCAATCGTCGATCGGTTTTGACTTCGGTGCTAACCCCATGTATAATCACGTGTTTTCCGCGCGTGGTGTGCGGAAAAATTGGATCCAGAGTGAGGTTCTCAATGTACGCGGTCATAAAAACCGGCGGCAAGCAGTACAAGGTTGCCGTTGGCGAAAAACTCAAAGTAGAACAGATACCGGCTGACATTGACGCTGAAATCACGCTCGACCAGGTTCTCGCAGTGGGCGAAGGCGAATCGATTAAGTTCGGTACGCCGCTGGTCAGTGGGGCTTCCGTCAAGGCCACCGTTGTGTCGCACGGTCGTCATGCCAAGGTCACCATCTTCAAGATGCGTCGCCGGAAGCACTACCAAAAGCACGGCGGCCACCGCCAGAACTACACTGAGCTGCGCATCGACGCGATCAACGCGTAAGCGCCTCGGTAAAGGAGCAATCAGATGGCACACAAAAAGGCAGGCGGCTCTTCCCGGAACGGCCGCGACTCCGAGTCGAAACGTCTCGGCGTGAAAGTGTACGGCGGCCAGGCAATCAATGCCGGCGGCATCATCGTGCGTCAGCGCGGTACGCGCATGCACGCAGGCGAGAACGTCGGCATGGGCAAGGATCACACCCTGTTCGCGCTGGTCGACGGTCACGTCAAGTTCGCGACGAAAGGCGCGGACAAGAAGCATCTGGTCATCGTCGTCCCGGCGGCTGCCTAATTCAGGCACCCACGGGCTTCGTAGCCGAAAGGCCCCGCAGTCTTCGCGGGGCCTTTTTTTATTTGGCCGCCGGGCGCATGCGCGTTCCGGCGACCGTTGCGCAACCGGCGTACGATCGGCCGAACGGCAGATTGTTCAAGCGTGCCGGCGCGCGGCACAATAGCGGAAATACTGGGCGGAGTGACGAATGAAGTTCATTGACGAAGCACGAATCGAAGTCATCGCCGGCGACGGAGGCGATGGCAGTGCGTCGATGCGCCGCGAGAAATTCGTCCCGTTCGGCGGGCCGGATGGCGGCGACGGCGGTCGGGGCGGTAGCGTGTACGCGATCGCCGACCGCAACATCAACACGCTGATCGACTACCGTTACGCGAAGAAGCATCTGGCGCGCAACGGCGAAAACGGGCGAGGCTCGGATTGCTACGGCAAGGGTGGCGACGACGTCACGCTGCGTATGCCGGTCGGCACGATCATCAGCGACATGGATACCGGCGAGCTGATTGCCGACCTGACCGAGCACGACCAGCAGGTGATGCTTGCGCAGGGCGGTGCCGGCGGGCTCGGCAACCTGCATTTCAAGTCGAGCACGAACCGCGCGCCGCGCCAGAAGACGGACGGCAAGCCCGGCGAGCGTCGCATGCTGAAGCTCGAGCTGAAGGTGCTCGCCGATGTCGGCCTGCTCGGCATGCCGAACGCAGGCAAGTCGACGTTCATCTCGTCGGTGTCGAATGCGCGGCCGAAGATCGCCGACTACCCGTTCACGACGCTTGCGCCGAATCTCGGCGTGGTGCGGGTCGGCCCGAGCAAGAGCTTCGTGATCGCCGACATTCCGGGGCTGATCGAGGGCGCCGCCGAAGGCGCGGGCCTCGGCCATCAGTTCTTGCGCCACCTGCAGCGCACCGGCGTGCTGCTGCATCTGGTCGATCTCGCGCCGTTCGACGAAAGCGTCGATCCGGTTGCCGAAGCGACGGCGATCGTCGGCGAGCTGCGCAAATACGACGAGGCGCTCTACGAGAAGCCGCGCTGGCTCGTGCTCAACAAGCTCGACATGGTGCCGGAAGACGAGCGCAAGGCGCGCGTCGCGGATTTCCTCGAGCGCTTCGAGTGGGACGGCCCGGTGTTCGAGATTTCGGCACTGACGGGCCAGGGCTGTGAAGCACTGTGCTACGCGATCTACGACTACCTCTCCGAACATTCGGACGCGCATCGCGCGGCGGAGGCGGAAGATCTCGCGGCGGACGTGCGTTTCCGCGACGCGCCGCCTGCGAAGGGCGAGGCTGCGCCGGGCGACGACGCCTGAGTGGTTCCGGAGCGCGCCGGGCGTGCCGCCCGGCGTCGGCGCTCAATCGCGCCCGGCCGGGCAGGCATCAGATACAGGAGACAGTGCAGGATGCGTTCGATCATCGCGGATTCGAAGCGATTGGTGGTGAAGGTGGGCTCCAGCCTCGTGACCAACGACGGCAAGGGGCTCGATCATGCTGCAATCGGCCGCTGGGCGGCCCAGATCGCCGCGCTGCGCGCCCAGGGCAAGGAAGTCGTGCTCGTCAGCTCGGGCGCGATTGCCGAAGGGATGCAGCGGCTCGGCTGGAGCAAGCGGCCGCGGGAAATCGACGAGTTGCAGGCGGCCGCCGCGGTCGGCCAGATGGGGCTTGCGCAGGTCTACGAGAGCCGCTTCACCGAGCACGACATCCGCACCGCGCAGATCCTGCTGACGCATGCCGACCTGGCGGACCGCGAGCGCTACCTGAATGCGCGATCGACGCTGCTGACGCTGTTGAGGCTCGGCGTCGTGCCGATCATCAACGAGAACGACACGGTCGTCACCGATGAAATCAAGTTCGGCGACAACGACACGCTCGGTGCGCTCGTTGCAAACCTGATCGAAGGCGATGCGCTGATCATCCTGACCGACCAGTCGGGGCTGTTTACGGCCGATCCGCGCAAGGATCCGAACGCGACGCTCGTCGCGGAAGCGAATGCGGGCGCGCCGGAACTCGAGGCGATGGCGGGCGGTGCGGGCTCGAGCCTTGGCCGCGGCGGGATGCTGACGAAGATCCTCGCGGCGAAGCGCGCGGCGCACAGCGGTGCAAATACGGTGATCGCGAGCGGCCGGGAGTCCGACGTGCTCGTGCGTCTGGCGGCCGGCGAGGCGATCGGCACGCAACTGATCGCACGTACCGCGCGGATGGCGGCGCGCAAGCAGTGGATGGCCGATCACCTGCAGGTGCGCGGCCATGTCGTGATCGATGCGGGCGCGGTCGAGAAACTGACGGCCGGTGGCAAGAGCCTGCTGCCGATCGGCGTGATCGACGTACAGGGTGCGTTCGCGCGCGGCGAAGTCATCGCGTGTGTCGGCCCCGACGGGCGCGAAGTGGCGCGAGGGCTCACGAACTACAGCAGCGCGGAGACGAAACTGATTCACCGCAAGCCGAGCGGCGAGATCGAATCCGTGCTCGGCTACATGCTGGAGCCCGAACTGATCCATCGCGACAATCTGGTGCTGGTGTGATCATTCGCCTTGCCGGTTCAGGCCGTCAAATGAAAAAGCCCGCGTGATGCGGGCTTTTTCATGCAGCGGGGCAGAAAGAGCGGCGGCGGGCGTCGCGCGCCATCAGCGCAACTGGCTCATCGCGGTACGGTGAAACCGGATGTTCTCCAGGATCTGCCGGGTCGAGCCTTGTGGCATCTTGTTCGCGCAGAAGTAATCCTGATACAGCGCCGAGTGGTAGGCATTCAGCTCGCCGTTCTCGATGCGCTGCCAATCGTTCTCGACCGTGCGATCCCAACCGTCGTGGTCCGAATTCAGGCCGGCATACTGGCGCCATTCGTAGGTGTCGCAGCGGATGCCCTCGTAGTTCACGTTGCGCGCGCCGGCCGGGCTCGTGACGACGACCGCGTAGCGCACGACGCCGTCGGTGCCGACCGCGAGCGACTTCGCATCGACGAAGAACTTGAGCGGCGTGTTCTGCGAGACGTTGAACGGCAGCAGGTCGCTCGCCTGCGGCAGCGGCGGCAGCGAGTCGACCGTGTTTTCCTTCCAGGTTCCCTGGCGGTCCAGCAGATACACGAACTCGCTGTCATCCTTGTTGGTCGGCGTCTTCGAATTCGCGCAACCTGCCAGCGTGGCCACCGCGGCAATCGATGCGAGCGCGAGAGCAATCGCTTTCAATATGCATTCCTCGTAAAAAAAGGGCGCGACACCAAGGTCGCGCCCGGTCATGCAGTTCGATTCGTCATTTGCCGACGATCACGCGGGGCGGCATCTCGTCGAGCGTGCTCGCTTCCACTTCGATCTCCGAACAGACTACCGATGCGTCGACAATCGTCAGCGTCTGCTGGGCCTGTGCGCCGATGACGCGCGGATAGCGCGACAGACGCGGCCCACGCGGCTTCTCGGCTCGCTGCGCCGGGCGGCGCAGGAAGCGCGACAGTTCCGTCAGCGCCAACTGATAGACATCCCGCTTGAACTCGATCACCGCATCGAGCGGCACCCAGTACTCGTTCCAGCGCCACGCATCGAACTCCGGGTGGTCGGTCGCGCGCAAGCAAATGTCGCAATCGCGTCCGACCATCCGCAGCAGGAACCAGATCTGCTTCTGGCCGCGGTAATGACCGCGTACTTCGCGTTTGATGAACTTGTCAGGCACCTCATAACGCAACCAGTCGCGAGTGCGGCCGATTATCTTGACGTGTTCCGGATGCAGGCCCGTTTCCTCGTGCAGTTCCCGGTACATCGCCTGCATGGGGGTCTCGCCGTACTTGATCCCACCTTGAGGAAACTGCCAGGAGTGCTCGCGGAGCCGCTTGCCCCAAAACACCTCGTTGCGCGCGTTCAAGAGGATGATGCCGACGTTCGGGCGAAAGCCTTCACGATCCAGCATACAACCACCTTCGAATCCTTTAAAATTGCTTTGATTATAAACAGATAACGGGCGCTGCGCACCGTAGCGGAGCGAATCCGCGCGGGGTACACCGGCTGAATTGTCCCTGATTAGTCTGCTACGTCGTCTGCGCCATCGTCGTCCATTGCTGTTCGCCGCGCGCAGCTTTTTCACCTTGAAACTTTTTCGGGCGCCCCGCCTGGGGGCGCCGTTTTTGGAACCGTCCGCATGAAAGCTTCCCGTTTCTTTATCGGCACCCTGAAAGAAGCACCCGCCGACGCAGAGATCGTCAGCCACAAGCTGATGGTGCGCGCCGGCATGATCCGTCGCGTCGCCGGCGGTATCTATAACTACCTGCCAGTCGGCCTGCGTTCGATTCGCAAGGTCGAGGCGATCGTGCGCGAGGAAATGAACCGGGCGGGCGCCATCGAGCTGCTGATGCCGGCCGTGCAACCAGCCGAACTGTGGCAGGAGTCGGGCCGCTGGGAACAGTACGGCCCCGAGCTGCTGCGCTTCAAGGACCGCAAGGACAACGACTTCGTGATCGGGCCGACGCACGAGGAAGTCATCACCGACATCGCGCGCAACCAGATCAAGAGTTACCGGCAGATGCCGGTGAACTTCTACCAGATCCAGACGAAGTTCCGCGACGAGATCCGTCCGCGCTTCGGCGTGATGCGCGGCCGCGAATTCATCATGAAGGACGCGTACTCGTTCGACAAGGATGCGGCCGGCCTGAACGAGTCGTATCGCAAGATGTACGACGCGTACGTGCGCATCTTCACGCGCCTCGGCCTCGAGTTCCGTGCGGTCGCGGCCGACAGCGGCTCGATCGGCGGCAACTTCTCGCACGAATTCCACGTGATCGCCGACACCGGTGAGGACGCGATCGCGTACTGCCCGACGTCCGAGTTCGCGGCGAACGTCGAAGCGGCCGAAGCGCTGCCGCTGAGCGCCGAACGCGCGGCGCCGGCCGAGGCGATGGCGAAGGTCGCGACGCCGGGCAAGGCGAAGTGCGAAGCCGTTGCCGAACTGCTGGCCATCCCGCTCGAGCGCACGATCAAGTCGATCGTGCTCGCGACCGACAACGAAGGCGCCGAGCCGACCATCTGGCTCGTGATGCTGCGCGGCGACCACGACCTGAACGAGATCAAGGTGTCGAAGCTGCCGGGCCTGAAGAACCACCGCTTCGCGACCGAGCAGGAAATCGTCGAGTGGTTCGGCACGCCGCCGGGCTATCTCGGCCCGGTCGGCACCAAGAAGCCGGTGAAGGTGATCGCCGATCGCACGGTCGCGAACATGAGCGACTTCGTCGTCGGCGCGAACGAGGTCGACTATCACATCGCCGGCGTGAACTGGGGCCGCGACCTGCCCGAGCCGGACGTCGCCGACGTGCGCAACGTGAAGAAGGGCGACCCGTCGCCGGACGGCAAGGGCGTGATCGACATTTGCCGCGGCATCGAGGTCGGCCACGTGTTCCAGCTCGGCACCAAGTATTCGGAAGCGATGGGCGCGACGTTCCTCGACGAGTCGGGCAAGCCGCAGCCGATGCTGATGGGCTGCTACGGCGTCGGCGTCACGCGTATTCTCGGCGCGGCGATCGAGCAGAACTTCGACGACCGCGGCATCATCTGGCCCGAATCGATCGCGCCGTTCGAAGTCGTGCTGTGCCCGATGGGCTATGACCGCAGCGACATGGTGCGCGAGACCGCCGACAAGCTGTACGCGGAACTCGCCGCGGCCGGCATCGACGTGATCCTCGACGATCGTGGCGAGCGCCCGGGCGTGATGTTCGCCGACTGGGAGCTGATCGGCGTGCCGCATCGTCTCGTGATCGGCGAGCGCGGCCTGAAGGAAGGCAAGATCGAGTACCAGGGCCGCCGCGACGCCGAAGCGACGCTGCTGCCGGCCGACGCGGCTGCGGCGACGGTCGCGGAGAAGATCCGCGCCGCGCTCGCGCGCTAAGCGCACCGACCGGGGAACGCGGTGGAATACACCTTCCTGTCGGCCACCGTGCTCCTGGTGCTGATCACCGATCCGCTCGGCAACATCCCGCTGTTCATTTCGGCCATGCGGGATGTGCCGCGCGAGCGGCGCGTGAAGCTGATCCTGCGTGAAGTGGGGATCGCGTTCGTGATCCTGCTGTTCTTCATGCTGGTCGGCGACCGCTTCCTGCGGATGATGAGCCTCACCGACCTGTCGTTGCGGCTCGGCGGCGGGATCGTGCTGTTCCTGATCGCGCTGCGGATGATCTTCCCGCATCCGGACGGCGCACTCGGCAACGATCCGCGCGCGGGCGGCGAGCCGTTCATCGTGCCGCTCGCGATTCCGGCGCTCGCCGGGCCGTCGGCGCTCGCGACGGTGATGCTGCTGACGTCGCAGGGGCCCGGCAAGATGCTCGAGTGGGTCGGCGCGCTGACGGTCACGATGATCGTCTGCGCGGTGACGCTGGTGCTGGCCGAGCGGATCCAGCAATGGATCGGCGAACGGACCGTCGCGGCGTTCGAGCGGTTGATGGGCCTCGTGCTCGTCGCGATTTCGGTCGAGATGATGCTGGGCGGCATCCGCGCATTCGTGCACCAGCTGTAGGCGGGGTGGCGCGTGCCCACAAAAAAGCGGCGCTCCGGGAAACCGGAGCGCCGCTTTCTATTTATATAGTGCGGAGCGGGGCGCTCAGACGTTCGTGGTCAGCGCGCGGATCGTCGGCAGGTTGCGCCAGTAGCCCTTCGCATCCATCCCGCAGCCGAACACGTAGCGATCCGGCACCGCGAAGCCGCAGAAGTCGGGGTGCAGCGGCTTCGCCTTCGCGAGTGTCTTCTCGCACAGCACCGCCGACATGAAGCGCTTCGCGCCCATGTCGAGGATGCGGTCGCGGATCGCGGCCATCGTCTCGCCTTCGTCGAGGATGTCGTCGAGCACGAGCACGATCCGGTCCTTCACCGATTCGCGCGGCGCGACGCGCCAGTGCATTTCCGGGCTGCCCTGCGTCGTGTTGCGGTAGCGGGTCAGGTGGATGTAGTCGAATTCGAGCGGGAAATCGAGATGCGGCAGCAGCATCCCGGTAAACACCGCGGCGCCGCCCATCACCGAGAGAACGAGCGGGAACGCATCGCCGATCTCGGCGCGGATCGCGTCGGCCATCCGGGAGATCGACGCATTGACGGCGTCGGCCGAGACGATCTCTTCGGAGTGGTTGAAAATGTGGAGGGCTTCTTCGCGGTTCATGTGTTCTGGCGGGCAGTCGGTATACAAATAAGAATGAAGCAGAACGGACGGCGCGCGCTACAGCAAAAACCCGCGCGCCGGCCGATGGGCGGAATCAGCGCATGCCGGGCATCATGCCCTTCAGGCCGCGCATCATCTTCTGCATGTTGCCGCCCTTCAGCTTCTTCATCATCGTACGCATCTGGTCGTACTGGTTCAGCATCCGGTTGACTTCCTGCACCGGCACACCCGCGCCGGCTGCAATGCGGCGCTTGCGCGTCGCCTTGATGATCTCGGGTTTCGCGCGCTCAGCGGGCGTCATCGAGCTGATGATGCCTTCCATCCGGCGGATCGACTTCTCGGCCTGGCCCATGTCGGCGCCGGCCGCCGCCTGCTGGAACTGCGCCGGAAGTTTATCCATCAGCGACGACAGGCCGCCCATGTTCTTCATCTGCGAGATCTGCGCGCGGAAATCGTTCAGGTCGAAGTCGCCGCCTTTCTTGACCTTGTCGGCGAGCTTCTGCGCGGCCTGCACGTCGACGCCGCGCTGCGCCTCTTCGACGAGGGCGAGGATGTCGCCCATGCCGAGGATCCGGTTTGCCATCCGGTCGGGGTGGAACACCTCGAGACCGTCGAGCTTCTCGGCCACGCCGACGAACTTGATCGGCTTGCCCGTGACGTGACGTACCGACAGCGCGGCGCCGCCGCGCGAATCGCCGTCGAGCTTGGTCAGCACGACGCCGGTGAGCGGCAGCGTGTCGTTGAATGCCTTCGCGGTGTTGACCGCGTCCTGGCCGAGCATCGCGTCGACCACGAACAGCGTTTCGGCCGGCTTCAGCGTGCCGTGCAGCGCGGCGATTTCCTGCATCATCGCCTCGTCGATACCGAGGCGGCCGGCCGTATCGACGATCAGCACGTCATGGTAGTGGCGCTTCGCCCAGTCGACGGCCGCGACCGCGATGTCGACGGGCTTCTGATCCGGCGTGGACGGGAAGAAGTCGGCGCCGACCTGTTCGCTCACCGTTTTCAGCTGCATGATTGCGGCCGGGCGATACACGTCGCACGACACGGTCAGCACCTTCTTCTTGTACTTCTCGCGCAGCAGCTTCGCGAGCTTGCCGGCGGTCGTGGTCTTGCCCGCGCCCTGCAGGCCGGCCATCAGGATCACCGCGGGCGGCGTGACCGCGAGGTTCAGCTCGGCGGCCTTGCCTTCGTAGTCGCCGCCGATCACGGCGGTCAGTTCTTTCTGGACCACGCCGACGAGCGCCTGACCCGGCGACAGGCTGCTGATCACTTCTTCGCCGAGCGCCTTTTCCTTGACCTTGGCGATGAATTCGCGGACGACCGGCAGCGAAACGTCGGCCTCCAGCAGCGCGAGACGCACCTCGCGGAGCATCTCCTGCGTGTTCGCCTCGGTAAGCCGGGCCTCGCCGCGCAGCGTCTTGACGACGCGCGCCATCCGTTGAGTGAGATTGTCGAGCATGGGGAGCGATGGACAGTGGGGCCCGAAGGCGCGGCGGAACCGAACAAAGGGAGCCGTCGCGGGAAGGGGGCCTAGTGTAAACTTCGAACATGGATATTGTACTGTATGCCCTCACCGCATTCCTGTACGGCGGCCTTGCCGTCGCAGGCTGGCGCACGCACCGCCAGGGCGCGACGCCGCTCGTCGCGAGCGTGCCGGCCGTGCCGGTTCCCGCGTCCGCCGCGTCCGGGATGAGCGGGGCCGGCCGCGCGCTGCTGTTCGCCGCGCTCGTCGCGCACGGCGTGCTGCTCCATACGACCATCTTCCCGCACGACGCGATGGTGTTCGGCTTCGCGTTTGCGCTGTCCGCGATGTTCTGGCTCGGCGCCGGCATCTACTGGATCGAGAGCTTCTTCTTCCCGCTCGACAGCCTGCGGCTGCTCGTGCTGCCGCTCGCGTGCGGTGCGTCGCTGCTGCCGCTCGTGTTCGGCGGCGTGCGGGTGCTTCCTTATGCCGCAGCGCCGCTGTTCAAGCTGCACTTCCTGATCGCGAACATCGCGTACGGGCTGTTCGCGATCGCCGCGCTGCACGCGATCCTGATGCTGATGGTCGAGCGGCGCCTGCAGTCGCTGAGGAGCGGCGGACGCGACGGCTCGACGGGCTGGATCGCGAGCTGGCTCGAGACGCTGCCGCCGCTGCTCACGCTCGAGAAGCTGCTGTTCCGCCTGATCGGCGCCGGCTTCGTGCTGCTCACGCTGACGCTCGCGTCGGGCATCCTGTTCAGCGAGCAGGTCGACGCGCGCGCGCTGCGGCTCGACCACAAGACCGTATTCGCGATCCTGTCGTGGCTGATGTTCGGCGGCCTGCTGGTCGCCCGCAAGACGTCGGGCTGGCGTGGCCGCGGTGCCGCGCGCTGGGTGCTCGTGTCGTTCGCCGCGCTGCTGCTCGCGTATGTCGGCAGCCGGTTCGTTTTCGAGGTGCTGCTGCACCGTTCCGTGGTTTGAACGCAGGTTTCCGATGCGACAGATTCTTCTCCTGATCCTTCTCTTCTTCGCGGGTTCGTGGCTCGCGCGCAAGCTGCGCCAGGCGCAGGAGCACGCGCAGGCGCGCACCGGCCGCGGCGCCGGTTACGACGGCGCGCCCGGCGCTGGTGGCCCCGGAGCTGCGCGGC
>NZ_QOBB01000033.1:0-49938 GCF_024704855.1 Burkholderia sp. HAN2018
GGCGCCGCCGGCCGGGCCGCATAGGCATCGGGCGCCGCGCCGGCGGGCTCGCGATGAAACGCGAATGCGAGCGGCACGCGCGCCGAGCGCATCCCGTGCCGCATCGCGACCCCCGTTTCGGCCGGCCCGACGAACAGCACGCCGTCGTCGGCAAGACGCTCGCCGAGCGCGCGGATCACGCGATCCTGCGCGTCGCGATCGAAGTAGATCAGCACGTTGCGGCAGAACACGAAATCGTAGCGAAGGCCCGTGTCCGCCGCCGGTTCGACGAGGTTCGCCTGACTGAACTGCACACAGGCGCGCACGCGCTCGTCGAGCAGCCAGCCCTCGCGGGTCGGCGTGAAGTGCCGCGCGCGAAACTCCGTCGCGGTGCCGCGAAACGCGTTGCGCCCGTAACAGCCGAGCCGCGCCTGCTCGATCGCGCGCGTGCTGAGGTCGATCGCGTCGATCGTGAAACTGGCCGGGTCGAGCCCCGCGTCGAGCAGCGCCATCGCCGCCGAAAACGGTTCCTCGCCCGTCGAGCACGGCGCGCTCAGCACGCGGATCACGCGGCCGGGCATCGCCGCGAGCCGGTCGGCCGCGAGCCGCGCGAGCGTCGCGAAGGCTTCGCGGTCGCGGAAGAACCAGGTCTCGGGCACGACGAACAGCTCGATCAGCGCACGCCGTTCGTCGGCCGATGCGTTGAGCTGCTGCCAGTAGGCGTCGAGCGCGTCCTGCGTCACGGGCGGCCGCGCCGCCGACGACAGGCGCTCGCCGTCCGCCTGCAGCGCGTGCACGCGCTCCGTCAGCGCGCGGGTCAGGAAATCGTTGCCGAGCGAATCGGGGTCGATGCCGGTCTCGCGCAGCAGCCAGCCGCGAAATCGCGATTCGGACTCTTTCATGCGGACTCTCCCCCGTGGCCCGGCAGGCCGTCGTCGAACAGATACAGGCGTGCAACGTCGTCGATCAGGTCGGCAACCGATACCTGCTGCACGACGCCGTCGGGCGTATTCGCGACGGGCCCGAGCCAGCGCGTGCGCGCGGTCGAGATGCCGCTCGCGCGAAACGCCGCGCGATCGATCCGCATCGTCTGCGTCGCACGCTCGACGATCAGCCCGATCGTGCGCTCGCCGCCCGCCTCGTGCGCCCGGTAGCGGACCATCACGAGCCGCGTCGAGCGCAGCGCATGGGCGCGGCGCCCGAGCGCCAGCATCGGCACGTCGATCACCGGCACCGGCTGGCCGCCGCGCATCAGCAGCCCGGCAATCCATTCGGGTGCGCCGGGCACGGCCTTCGTGACCGCGAGCGGCAGCACCTCGTCGATGCCGGCCGCGTCGAGCGCATAGCGTTCACCGTCGAGCTCGAACATCAGGAACAGCGCATGCGCGCCGTTCTGCGTGTCCGCGCGCATCACGCGTCGACCTTGAAGCGCGACACGCTGGTGCGCAACTGGTTCGCGACGAGCGTCAGGTCGTCGATCGCCTGCGACGACTGGCGCAGCGACTCGGCCGTCTGCTGCGCGGCCTCCGACAGCTGCGACAGCGCCTGCGTGATCTGCTCCGCGCCGTTCGCCTGCGTCTGCATCCCTTCGTTGACCATCTGGAAGCGCGGCGAGAGCGTCTGCACCTCGGCGATGATCTGCGACAGCTGCCCGCCGACCTGCTGCACGTCGAGCATCCCCCGGCGCACTTCCTCGGAGAACTTGTCCATCCCCATCACGCCCGCCGATACCGCCGACTGGATCTCCTTCACCGTCTGCTCGATATCGTAGGTCGCGACCGCCGTCTGGTCGGCGAGGCGGCGGATCTCGGTCGCGACGACCGCGAAGCCGCGGCCGTATTCGCCGGCCTTCTCGGCCTCGATCGCGGCGTTCAGCGACAGCAGGTTGGTCTGGTCGGCCACCTTGGTGATGGTCGCGACCACCTGGTTGATGTTCAGCGCCTTCTCGTTGAGGATCGCGAGCTTCGCGTTCACCGAGCCGGCCGCGTCCATCACGCTGCGCATCGTCTCGCCCATCCGCGTGAGCCCGCTCTGGCTCACGCCCGCGAGTGTGGCCGACTGCTCCGCCACGCCGGCCACTTCGTTCATCGTGCGCACCAGGTCGCGCGACGTCGCGAAGATTTCGCGCGAGGTCGCGCCGATCTCGGTCGTCGTCGCCGCGGTTTCGTTCGCGGTCGCCTGCTGCTCGCGCGACGTCGCCGCGATCTCGGCGACCGACGTCGTCACCTGCAGCGACGACTGCTGCGCACGCGCGACGAGCTCGGTCAGTTCGTCGGCCATCCGGTTGAAGCCCGTCTCGAGCGTGCCGAATTCGTCGCGGCGGCGCAGGTCGAGGCGGCGCGTCAGGTTGCCGGTACGCATCACGTCGTGCACCTCGACGAGCCGCGCCATCGGGACGGTGACCGAACGGTACAGCATGTAGCCGAACCCGAGCGCCGACAGCAGCATGATCGCCAGTGCGGTCGCGAGCACCACCTCGGTGTCCTGCACGGATTCACGGATCAGCTTCGCCGACTGATCGGCGAACTTGCGGTTTTCCTGCACGAGAATATTCGCATTGCGCACGACCTCGGCCCATGCGGGCTGCACCTTCACGTACCCGGCGACCGCGTCGTCGTGCGATTGACGGTGCCGCTGCACCGCTTCGTTCAGCAGCGGCAGGTAGTGGTCGTAGGTGCCCCGGAAGGTCGCGAAGCGCTGCCGGTCGTCGTCGCGAAATATCGAGTTCTGGTACTCGACCGACAACGAATCGATGTCCTTCGCCACTTCGGCGATCTTCGCGAGATCGCGCTGGACGCTTTCGGGATCGGTCTCGACGAACGTCGCCTGCTGCAGCAGCATGAACGATTCATTCACTGCGCCGCGCAGCGACGACGCGAGGTAGACGCCGGGCAGCGAATCGCGCTCGATGCTGACGGCTTCGCTGTTGATCGCACGCAATCGCTCGTAGGACACGCCGGCTGTCACCAGCATCAGCACGAACAGCACGCCGAAGCTGAGCAGGATGCGATTGCCGAGCGTCAGCCGGGCAGCGCCGATCGTCGGATGCAGGCTTTCATTGGTCGCGCGGGGCGTCACGGTGGCCATGTTCGTTATGGGCTTTCTAATATCAGCGTTGAAAAAATCCGCGCCCGCCTGCGCGCCGGACGGCGCGCCACGAGCGCATCAGGGCTTGCAGGCGGCGCGGCGCCGGCAGGCCGCGCCGCGAAATCACCGCTCCGCTTGCGCCGGCAGCCGAAGCGCGACCATGAAGCCGCGCGCCGTATTGCGCATCAGGATCTGGCCGCGATGCCGCGCCGCCGTCGCGCGGACGAACGCGAGCCCGAGGCCGAAGCCGCCGCGCGCCGCGCCATGCGCAGTCTCGAGCTGCACGAACGACTCGGTCGCGGCCGTGCGCTGCTCCGGCGCGATTCCCGCGCCGGTATCCTCGACGCCGATCAGCCATGCACCGTCCTCGCCGCTCAGCGTGCAGTGCACGTCCGTGCCGGCCGGGCCGTACTTCAGCCCGTTGTCGATCAGGTTCGCGACCGCGCGCATCAGCATCATGCGGTCGCCCATCGTCACGCACTCGGTATCGGGCACGTGCGCGGTGACCCGGCTGCCGAGCCCGGCCGCCTTCTCCCACAGCTGGTCGACGGCGTCGAGCACGATCTCGTTGAGGCTCACGACCTCGTGCGCGCGGCGCTCGGACCGCGCGCGGGTCAGGTGGATGAAGCCGTCGGCAAGCGCGAGCGCGCGCCGCGCATGGCCGGCAATGCGTTCCATGATCGCCGGCATCTCGCCGTGCTCGGCGCGGTAGACGTCGAGCAGCGCGAGGATCGACGTCTGTGGCGAACGCATGTCGTGCGACAGGAAGTCGAGCGCCTCGTCGCGCTGCCGGGACATCAGGTACGAATTCGAGTGATAGCGGATCCGTGCGGCCAGCTCCATCGCGTCGGGGAGCTTCACCAGATAGTCGTTCGCGCCAGCGATGAACGCCTCGCGCTTGACGATCGGCTCCTCCTTCGCGGACAGCACGATGATCGGCACGCGAGCCGTGCCGGCGTCCGCGCGCCACGCACGGACGAGATCGAGGCCGTCGATCTCCGGCATCACGAGATCCTGCAGGATGACCGTCGGCTTCACGTCGCGCGCGACCGCCATCGCCCGGTGCGCGTCGGTGCACACGTGCAGGTCGATGTCGTGTTCGCTGCGCAGCGCGCGGCGGATCACCTCGCCGACGAACGGTTGATCGTCGACGAGAAGGACCGATAACCCCGATTCAAGACAATCCGAGGCATTATCAACGCTCGATTCTTTCATAAATACAGTTTCAAACGCCGATTCTCCAATCGATTCTTTCATAGGAGTTGTTTATCAGACTTGGGACGCTATCTTAATTCGGCGGTTGAAAAAACCGCCCGATTCCGCCGATTTGGCCTGTCGGCATTGGCCTTGCAGGGCTCCGGACGCCGATTTCTCCCCGTTGGCGGCCGCATTACCTCCGCATCCTTTCTCTCAATAAACATAACCGGCTGATTCTAAATGAAATTAGAACACAGCATCTATCTCCTTCCGGTTTAGTTTTGCCAAATATGCAGAAAGAGACGGAATCAGTTAAATCAGATCATTTCCGGATTCGAAAGACGATAACGTTTGCGAGACCGGCGCCATAAGGTTTGCATGCGCTGCAAGGCTGGTTGTCCGCTTCATTTGGGGCCGGATGGAAATGCGCCGAATCGGCGGGCGCGAGGAAGAAAAAAAGCGCGCCGGGCAACGATCTGCCCATGCGCGCTTCCGGTCGGCCGGCACCGGCCGCCGGATGACGGCATGACGGTGCCGTGCAGCCTTATCCGCGCGCGTGCTGCGCGGACACTTCCTGCAGGTCGAGGTCGCGTTCGAGCGCATGCAGCATTTCGTCGTGGATGCGGCCCGAACGGTGCAGGCGCAACAATTCGGCGCGCCCGGCCCTGATCGCGGCCAGCACGACGTCGTAGTGCGCGGTGCGCACTTCCGCCGGGTACGCCGGCTCGTCCTTCGCCCGTTCGGTCAATTCCGCGCGATACGTGTACTGCTCGAGCAGGCGCGGATGGATCACGACCCCGTTCTCGTCGCGCACGAGCGGCTGGATCGCCGCGAGTTGCGCGGCCTCGACGTACGCCCACGTCTGCGGCTCGGTCAGGTGGTGCGCCGCGCGCTCTTCGCGCTGCGGCAGGCGCAGCAGCCGGATCAGCGGCCCGATCGTCGTGCCCTGCAGCAGCACGGTGACGAGGATCACCGCGAACGACGCGACCAGGATCACGTCGCGGCCGGGCATCGCCTCGGGCAGCGACAGCGCGATCGCCAGCGTGACGACGCCGCGCATCCCGGCCCAGCTCATGATCGTCGCGGCCTTCCAGTCCGGTGCCTCGCCGCGCCGCGCGATCCCGCGCACCGGCCACTTCAGCGCCTCGACCGCGTAGATCCACACGAAGCGCGACACGATCACCGCCGCCAGCACCGCGAACATCGGCGGCACCATCGTCGCGAGCACCTGCTCGAAGCCGCCGAGCCGGTGGATCGCGCCGCGCAGCGACAGCCCGATCAACACGAACACCATCGCTTCGAGCAGGAACACGATGACCTGCCAGAACGCGGTGCCGCGCGTGCGCACGGCCGCCGAGAACACCTCGTGCTGATGCCAGCCGACGATCATGCCGGCCGTGACGGTGGCGATCACGCCGGATACCTCGACCATTTCGCCCGCGATATAGGCGATCCAGCCGGTGATCACCGCGACGGTGATCACGAGATAGTCGTCGTCGAGCTGCTTCAGGAACCACACGACGAGCTTGCCGACCGCGAAGCCGATCGCCACGCCGCCGAGCCCGAGCTCCGCGAAGCGCACGACCGCGTGCTCGAGGCTGAACGCGCCGGTGAGCGCGGCCGCGACCGCGAAGCGGAACAGCACGAGGCCGGCCGCATCGTTCAGCAGGCTCTCGCCTTCGAGCAGCACCATCAGCCGGCGCGGCAGCGCGACGCGTTCGAGCACGGCCTTCGCCGCAACGGCGTCGGGCGGCGACACGATCGCGCCGAGCGCGAAGCACGCGGCCCACGGCAGCGACGGTGCCACCCAGTGCACGGCGAAGCCGACCGCGAACGTCGTGAACACGACCGCGCCGATCGCCAGCAGCAGGATGCCGCCGACGTTGCGCTTGAACTCCTCCCACACCGAGAAGTACGCGCCGTCCATCAGCAGCGGCGGCAGGAACACCAGCAGCACCAGTTCGGGATCGAGATCGATCGGCGGCAGGCCGGGGATGAACGCGATGCCGATGCCGCCGATCAGCAGCGCGGCCGCGGGCGGCAGCCGCAGCCGCTTGGCGACGCATTCGAGCGCGACGATCGCGAGAAATGACAACAAAACCAGTTTGAATGCCGAGACGGGAGACATGAATCGACCTCATGAAGAATGAATTCGCGCTTTCCGGCGTCGTACCCCGGTCGGCAGTTTCGCGCGATTACATCACGAGGCGAGTCCCGTAGTCGAGCGCGTTCCGGCAGCCCGCCACGCGACGCCACTCGGGCACGATACGGGCCCGGCGGGGCCCGGCGCCGGCCCGCTGCGCGCGACGCCATGAAAAACGGCACGCGGGCCGGCCTTGCGCCCGCCCGCGTGCCGTCGCGGCACCGCGCATCCCGCCCCGCGTTACCGGCGCCGCACGACCATCAGCCGCGGCTCGGTCATGTCCTCGATCGCGTAGCGGATCCCTTCGCGGCCGAGGCCCGAATCCTTCACGCCCCCGTACGGCATGTTGTCGACGCGGAACGACGGCACGTCGTTGATCACGACGCCGCCGACCTCCAGCTCGTCCCACGCGCGCTGCGCACGCGTGAGCGAATCGGTGAACACGCCGGCCTGCAGCCCGAAGTCGCTGTCGTTCACGCGGGCGAGCGCATCGTCGAACCGGTCGAACTTCTCGAGGATCGCGACGGGGCCGAACGCCTCCTTCCGGTACAGGTCCTGCTCGTGCCCGACGTTTTCCAGCAGCGTCGCTTCGAACATCGCGCCGTCGACCTTGCCGCCCGCAACGATCTTCGCGCCCGCCGCGACGGCCGCGTCCATCCATCCCGACAGCCGGCGCGATTCGGATTCGGAAATCATCGGCCCGACGAACGTCGACGGATCCTTCGGATCGCCCATCTTCAGCGAACGCGTCTTCGCAATCAGCTTCTCGCGCAGCGCGTCATACAGATCGGCATGGACGAGGATCCGCTGCACGCCGATGCAGCTCTGGCCCGACTGGTAGTACGCGCCGAACGCGAGGCGCTCGACCACGTAGTCGAGCCGGTCGCGTTGATCCGCATCGACGATCGCGGCCGCGTTGCCGCCGAGCTCCAGCACGACTTTCTTCTTGCCGGCCTTCTCCTTCAGCGCCCAGCCGACGGCCGGCGACCCCGTGAACGACAGCAGCTTGAAACGCTCGTCGGTCGTGAACAGGTCGGCGCCGTCGCGATGCGCGGGCAGCACCGAGAATGCGCCCTTCGGCAAGTCGGTTTCGGCGAGTACCTCGCCGATGATCAGCGCGCCGACCGGCGTGCGGCTCGCGGGCTTCAGCACGAACGGACAGCCGGCCGCGAGCGCGGGCGCGACCTTGTGCGCGGCGAGGTTCAGCGGGAAGTTGAACGGCGAGATGAACGAGCACGGGCCGACCGGCACGCGCTTCGTGTAGCCCGTATAGCCCTGCGCGCGCGCGGAGATCTCGAGGTTGATGATCTCGCCGTCGATGCGCACCGACTCCTCGGACGCCACGCGGAACGTGTCGATCAGCCGCGTCACTTCGCCCTTCGAATCGTTGATCGGCTTGCCGGCCTCGATGCACAGCGCCTCGGCCAGCTCGTCGAAGCGCTCGCGAAAACGCGCGACGCAATGGTCGAGCACGGCCTGCCGCTTGTAGGCAGGCAGCTCGCGCATCGGCTTCGCGGCGTCGACCGCGGCACCGATCGCCGCGTCGATGGCCTTCGCGTCGGCCAGCGCGACGCGCGTCGCGACCTTGCCGCTGAACTTGTCCGTCACGTCCAGATCGGTGTTCGCGTAGACGGCTTCGTTGGCGAGGTAGTACGGATAGGTTTCCTTCAACATGGAACGACTCCTTCCTGTGGACGGGACATTCAGAGTTGCGCCGACAGGCGCTTGATCTCGCGGTTCAGCACGCGCTCGTTGTCCGAATAGTCGATCGGCACGTCGATCACGTGCACGCCCGGCGTCGAGAAACACTCGCGCAGCAGCGGCTCGAGATCGTCGGCCGATTCGACGCGGTGCCCGTGCGCGCCGTAGCTTTGCGCATACGACACGAAATCGGGGTTCTGCAGCGTCATCGCGAAATCGGGGAAATTCATGTTCTCCTGCTTCCAGCGGATCATCCCGAAGGCATCGTCGCGCAGGATCATCACGACGAGGTCGAGCTTCAGCCGCACCGCCGTTTCGAGCTCCTGCGAATTCATCATGAAGCCGCCGTCGCCGCACACGGCGATCACCTTGCGCTGCGGGTGCACGATCTTCGTCGCGATCGCCGACGGCAGGCCGGCGCCCATCGACGCGAGCGCGTTGTCGAGCAACAGGGAATTCGGCTCGTGCGCGCGCCAGTAACGCGCGAACCAGATCTTGTACATCCCGTTGTCGAGACAGACGATGCCGTCGACCGGCAGCGCGTTGTAAAGATCGTTGACGATCCGCACCGGGTACATCGGGAAGCGCGGATCGTGCTGGCCCTTCTCCAGATGGGCGTCGAAATGCGCCTTGATCATCGTGAAGCGCGAGAAATCCCAGTGCGGCTGCGGCGCGAGCGCCTCCTTCATCTGCCACACCGCGTTCGCGATGTCGCCGACCACCTCGATCTGCGGGAAGTAGACGGGATCGACCTGCGCGCCGAGAAAGTTCACGTGGATCACGGTCTTGTCGTCGGTACGCATGAAGAACGGCGGCTTCTCGATCACGTCGTGGCCGACGTTGATGATGCAGTCCGCATGCTCGATCGCGCGGTGGACGAAGTCGCCGTCGGACAGCGTCGCGTTGCCGAGCCACAGCGGGTGCGTCTCGTCGATCACGCCCTTGCCCATCTGCGTCGTGAAGAACGGGATGCCCGTCTTGTCGACGAATTCGAGCAGCATCTTGCAGGTGGTCTTGCGGTTGCCGCCCGCACCGATCATCAGCAGCGGATGGCGCGCGGCCTGGATCGCGTCGACCGCATGCGCGATCGCCTTTTCCTCCGCCACCGGCCGCCGGCTGTAGCTGCGCGGGATCGGCTTGCCGTCGCCCTCCTCGTGCGCGATGTCTTCCGGCAGCTCGAGGTGCGCGGCGCCCGGACGCTCCTCCTCCGCGCGGCGGAACGCCTCGCGCACGGCCGACGGGATGTTGCCGATCGACACGATCTGCCGCGTGAACTTCGTGAGCGGCTGCATCATGTCGACCACGTCGACGATCTGGAAGTGGCCCTGCTTGCTGGACTTGATCGGCTTCTGCCCGGTGATCATCAGCATCGGCATGCCGCCGAGCTGCGCATACGCGGCGGCCGTCACGAAGTTCGTCGCGCCGGGCCCGAGCGTGGCGATACACACGCCGGTACGGCCCGTCAGGCGGCCGTAGGTGGCGGCCATGAACCCGGCCGCCTGCTCGTGCCGGGTCAGCACGAGCTTGATCTTCGATCGCCGCAGCGATTCGAGCAGATCGAGGTTTTCTTCGCCGGGAATGCCGAACACGTACTCGACGCCTTCGGCTTCCAGCGCCTTCACGAACAGATCCGATGCTTTCATGGGGGACTCTCGGTTGATGCCGCCTGCCCGGCCTACGGACACGCAGCGTTCAGAACGCGCGCCGGCCTACGGCACGCGGACGCTTTACCTACTGGACACAAACCACGGCACTGCCCGCCGCGCAACGAGCGATGCGCGGCGGCGCCTCCGGATAGCGGAGGACAAACGGATCCGCCCGCGCGCGGCAAGCGCGCACGGGCGGCAAAGACGTGATTGATTGTAGACGGATTCGCAGAACTCCGACTTCGGCCGAACGGCCATTTGGCACGCAAACGAAGCGGGCAGCCCTAATGTAGCGGCTACCGAATAACCCGACCCGGCTAGACCCACCTGTGAACCATGGTTGACATACCGCAATCAATGCCCTACAGTGCGCCTACGTTCAGCATCCGGACCACCGACGTCTTCGACGCATGGTTTGCCGGCCTGCGCGATCGCGTCGCGAAGCGCCGCATCCAGGCACGCATCGACCGCCTGTCGATGGGCAATCCGGGCGACTGGAAATCCGCGGGCTCGCCGGTCGTCGAAATGCGGATCGACCACGGCCCCGGCTATCGCGTCTACTACGTCCGGCGCGGAACGATCTGGGTCATCCTGCTCGGCGGCGGCGATACATCGACGCAACAGGCCGACATACGCGCCGCGCACGCGATGCTCGCGCACCTCGACATGGAGTAATCGATGAACAAGATCAGCACCCGGCCGTGGGATTCGGCCGACCATCTGAAGACCGAAGACGACATGGCCGATTACTTCGAAGCGTGCCTGCAGGAAGCCGGCGACGATCCGGCCTTCATCGCGCACGCGCTCGGCGTGATCGCACGCGCACGCGGCATGTCGCAGGTCGCGCGCGACGCGGGCCTGTCGCGCGAAGGGCTGTACAAGGCGCTGTCGCACGACGGCAACCCCAGCTTCGGCACCATCCTGAAGGTCATCAAGGCGCTCGGCCTGCAACTGCACGGCGCGAAAGCGCCTGCATGACGCGCGGGCGCGGCCCGTCGCACCCTCCGCGCTCTCCCGCGATACCCGTGGCCGCGTCAGTGCAGCCAGCCGGCCGCCCAGCGCGGCACCAGCGACACCAGATACAACCCAAGCCCGATCAGCCCGCCGACCAGCGTGCCGTTGATGCGGATGTATTGCAGGTCCTTGCCGATGTTCAGCTCGATCTGCCGCGACATCTCGCGCGCATCCCAGTTGCGCACCGTGTCGCGGATATGGCGCATCAGGAAATCCGCGAAATCCGGCGCCATCTCGTGCACGGCCTTCTCGACATGCTCGTTCAGCGATGCACGCAATGCCGGACTCTCCGCCAGCCGCGCACCGAGCCAGCCGCCGAGCGTCGCCGCCTGCCGGTGCAGCGCCGAATCGGGGCGCGCGAGATCGGCCTTCAGCCACGCGCGCAACTGATCCCACAAGTCGCGGACATACTCGTTGAACGCGGCGCCGTCGCGAACGTAACGCTTGATCTCCTCGCCCTTCGCGATGAACGCGGGATCGTGCTTCAACCGCTCGGTCAGCCGCACGACCGTCCGGTCGAAGCGCTGCCGCAGCTCGTGCTCGGGGTCCGCCGCCACGCCTTCCAGCACGCGGCTCACCGCGCTCGCGAGCATCCGCGCGCCGTTCTCGCCGAACCACTGCGTCGGCATGATCTTCTCGACCTTCGGGTACTGCGTCTTCAGCCATTCGACGATGAAACCCGCGATCACCTCGCGGTTTTCTTCCTTGTCGAGCACGTCGACCACCTGTTCGATCGCGTCGTCGAGCAGCACCTGGTGGCGGCCGTCCTTCGTCAGCGTGTCGAGGATCGCGCCGGCCGATTGCGACAGGTCGACCCGGTCGATCACCGCGCGAAACGCATCGTGGACGAACGACTGGATCCGCGCATCGTCGGTCATGTCGAGCGCGAAACTCATCAGCTTCGTCACATAGCCGCCGAGCGCGTCAGTGTTTGCCGGCTCGCCGAGCCACGCGCCGAGTTTCTGCGCGGGATCGTGCTGGCGGATCTGCGCGGCGAGCGCGTCGGGGCCGAGGAACTTCTCTCGCACGAACACCGCGAGGTTGTCGGCGATCTTGTCCTTGTTCTTCGGAATGATCTCGGTATGACGCGATACGAACGGGATCGGTACACGGCGGAACAGCGCGACGACCGCGAACCAGTCGGCAAGCGCGCCGACCATCGCGGCTTCGGCCACGGCCTTGAAGCCGTCGACCCACGGGCCACGCGGCAGCAGGATCGTCGTGACGAACACCGCGACGGCGGCCAGCAGCAGCCACAGCGCGCGGCGCTTGCTGCGTTTCAGTTCGAGGGCTTTGTCTGGCGTCATGGCGGCAGGCGAATCGGCGATGCCGCTAATATCCCCGATTTCGCACCGGCCGACAAACGCGCGGCATGAAACGCGACGGCCCCGCGCGATCGCCGCCGAGCATGACGTCACCCGCCGCGTCGCGCAATCGTCCGGCAAGCGCGCGGCCGGAGACGTCGTCGCCGACGCCATCCGTCCGCCGCGCCTGCCGCCGTTACAGGAACGTCTTCAGATTCACCGTCGGATCGGCGAGCTTCACCGGATCGGGCACCGCCCCCGCCGCGATCAGCCGGCGCGATGCGCCGATGTCGCGGCCCTGGTTCGCCGCGGCCACCGCGACGATCCTGCCGTCGTCCCCCAGCCCGAACACCGTGAACGGCCCGTTCGCCGGGTCGCCGCGCACGACGATCGTGCGTTCGCTGCCGAACAACCCGAGCATCTGCAGGTTGCAGTCGTACTGATCGGACCACAACCACGGCAGCTCGGCATAGGTTTCGTCGGCACCGAGCAGGTTCGCCGCCGCGACGGCCGGCTGGTTTTCGGCCACCTGCCACGATTCGATCCGCACGTGACGCCCGAGCAACGGATTGAAGTGCATCGTCACCTCGCCCGCCGCGAAGATCGCGGGATCGACCGTACGGCAGCCCGCGTCGACGCGAATCCCGTTGTCGACATCGAGCCCCGCTGCGTGCGCGAGCTCGACATTCGGCACCACCCCGATACCGACCACGACGAGATCGGCCGGCACGTCGCCACGATCGGTCTCGACGATCGTGCCGCCACCCGGCGCGCGACGGATCGCGCGCGGCAGCGTCGCCATCCGGAAGACCACCCCGCGTGCGTCGTGCAGCCGATGCGCATACGCGCCGACGACTTCCGGCAACGCGCGCTGCAGCAGGCGCGGCGCCGGATCGATCACCGTCACGTCGCAACCGAGCTGGCGCGCCGCCGCCGCGACCTCGAGGCCGATGAAACCGCCTCCGAGCACCGCCACGCGGCGCCCCGGCGCGAGCTGCGCGCGCAACGCACGCGCATCGTCGACCGTACGGACGTAATGCGGCGTGACGCCTTCGTCGATCTCGCCGCCGAACGTACGCACCCGCGAGCCCGTCGCCAGCACGAGCCGCGCATAAGACAGCGTCGTGCCGTCGTCGAGCCGCACGCGCAATGCATCGCGCTCGATCGCCTCGACGCGCGTGCCGAGCCGCAGCTCGATGCGCTGCGCGTCGTACCACGCGGCATCGCGCACGAACGCACGCTGCTCGCCGCCCTCGCTGAGCAGCGCATCCTTCGACAGCGCGGGCCGGTCGTAAGGCAGCTCGCGTTCCGCGCCGATCATCACGATGCGCGCCGCGGCGTCGCGCTCGCGCACCGCTTCGGCCGTGCGCCGCGCCGCGTGGCCGGCGCCGACGATCACGAACGGATCAGCCGACATTGACTTCCACCTGCCCGTCGACGATCCGGATCGGATAGGTACGCACCGGCTCCGTGATCGGCGCGCATTTCGGCGCGCCCGTGCGAATGTCGATCAGCCCCTGGTGCAGCGGACATTCGACGCAGCCGTCCTCCACATACCCCTCGGACAGCCGCGCATGGCCGTGCGTGCAGAGATCGTGCATCGCGAACAGTTCGTCGCCGATCCGGAACACGGCGATCGGCTTCTGGCCGGCGACGCGCGCCGCCGGTTCGTCTTCGGAGAATTCGTCGAAAGCGCCGAGCGGGTGCCACTCGGCGAGCGTTGCTTCAGTCATGACTGTTCCTTGCTTCCGTATCAGATCGGGGTCGCGAGCAGCGTCTGCACGCGCGACGTGTCGTAGATCACCCGCTTGGTCTTGTAGCGCAGCCCGTCCGGCGTGCGCACGACCGTGTCGTAGTACTTGCCGGCCTGGTACACGTTCGACTCGCCGTTGCTGCGCGTCTGCACGACGACGTAGTTGCTCTCGGTGTCGATCTCGCCGTCACGTTCCGCGACGATCGTCAGGCCCGACGTCATGTGCCGGTACGTATGCTCTTCGTAGATGTTCGCGTGCCGCAGCGACACCACGCGGTCGCGCAGCATCCGCTGGTTCGTGCAGTGGACGATCCCGACCGGCAGCCCGAGGTCGGCGTTTTCCTTCGGCACGATTTCGTACGTGCAGTCCTCGGTGAACATCGTCGGCCATTCCTCGAGCCGGTTGTTGTCGAGGTGCCCGATATAGCGGTTCTGGAGCATGTAAATCTCGAACCACGTCTTCATGTCTTCCGTCAGGTTTTCCATCGTTCCGCGCTCCCGCTTCAATAGCCCATCAGCTTCTGGTAGCCGACCCAGAACTTGCGGATCAGGCTTTCGGTGATCACCGTGTCCTGCTGGTCCGGATTGCCGCGCGACATCTCGATCACCGACGTCGCGTCGCCGTCGCGCACCGTGCCGCGCTGCACGAGCTCGGTCGCCTCCGTGTCCTCCATCGAGATGTAGCCGGCCGGCCCGACGAGGTTCGCCTGCTTGATACGCAGCGCGCGCAGCTCGGGCGTATCGTCCGCGTAGCCGAAGAAGTGGAAGATCAGCTCGAAGTTGTCGGGGCCCTTCGGCAGGATCTGGCGGGCGACCAGCGTGTTGTGGATCTGCTGGATCACGAGCTGCGGGAAGATCGGCTGGATATGGTTCGTGCAGTCCTCGTCGTATTCCGACACGAGATCGAGAATCGATTCGTCTTCCAGATGGAAACCTTCGTCGAACGAGCGAATGTTCTGCTGCTTGTACGCGGCCGACGTATCGTCGCCCGTCTTCGTCACCGTGATGATGCTGTGCAGCCCGTGGTTCGCATCCGGAATCGAGCGCGCCTTCATCCCGACGCGGAAGATGTTGAAGGTCGTATGGAACAGGTGCAGCATGCTCGCGTGATACGGGTCCTTCACGTTCTCCATGTACAGCTTCCAGTTCGACTTCGAATACTGGCGCGTGCAGCCGAGATACTCGATCGGCTTGTGGAAGATCCGGTCGATCCACGGGCGCATCTGCTCGCCGAGATAGTCGGGCAGCGGCATCACGTCGTCGCTGAAGGTGGCGAACACGAGCCCGCGATAGCTGTCGACACGCAGCTTGCGCAGCCCGTGCTGCTTCGGGTCGAAGTCGGCCGGCATCCCGGACATCCCCTTCTGGCCGCGCCGGAACGGCACACCCAGCAGGTTGCCCGTATTGTCGAAGCTCCACTGGTGATACACGCACGTATGCGAGCTCGCGTTGCCGCGCGACTTGCGGCACACCTGCGCGCCGCGGTGCGCGCAGCGGTTCACCCACGCGGAAAGCGCGCCGTCCTCCGTGCGCGTGACGACCACCGGCGTATCGCCGACGAACGTGCTCTTGAAATCGCCGGCGTTCGGGATTTCCGCTTCCAGCGCGACGAAGTTCCACGTCGGGCCGCGAAAGATGCGTTCCTGCTCGCGTTCGTAGACGGCCTGCGAGCTGAACACCTTGTACGGCACGCGCGAGCCGTCGTCGTGCGGAAAGCTCACGTCGGACGCGTCGTCGCGCGCGGCGAACACGACGGGCGATTCTGTCTGCTCCATGTCGGACTCCTTGTGGTTCCGTTTCATTAACAAGATGGAGTCCATTTTTGAAAGGCTAATATTCCCCGTCTATCCGGAAAGTGCGATTGCGGCGGCGCAATATCCACTTTCGGCGGATTTCTGAGCTAGCATGACGGCACACACGACCCTGCGCACGATCGCGACCCATTCATCGGATCGAAGCGCGCGTCGCTCATACAAAGGCTGAGGCCCATGTCCCCAACGTCGTTCGAGCCGCTCGCGCTGCGCGCGCACCGGCTGTTCGAATCCCGCGATCTCGACGAGACGCGCGAGCGGATCTCGCGCGTGATGCAGCCGCATGCGCTGCTGCCGAACGGCCGCACGCATGGCGCGTCGCACATGGATTTCGTCCGGCTCGGCGGGCTCGGGATCGGCACGATCGCATTCGGCGACGCGATGCGCGTGCAGGTCGACGCGGTCGACGGCTACTACCTGCTGATGTTCTGCCTGTCCGGCCAGGCCGAGGTGCGCGCGATGGGGCGGCAGCTCGGCGTCGACGGCCAGACCGGCGTGCTGTGCGCGCCCGGCGAGCGCTTCGACGCGGTGCTGTCGGCCGATTGCGAGCAGTTCGTGCTGCGCATCGACGCGGCCACGGTCGGCTCGCTGACGGGCGACCCGCGCGCGACGCTCGACCCGGTGCTGCATGTCAGCGACGCCGCGCTCACCGCGTGGCGCCAGCAACTGATGCTCGTCGCCCGCTCGCCCGAGCTGCTCGAGCGCGCAAACGCGAACCCGCGCGTCGCGTCGCAGCTCGAGCACCTGCTGATCGATCTGCTGATCGAAGGCCACCCGCCGTCCGTGCTGCACGCCTCGCACCGCGACCCCGCGCCGGGCTTCCTGCGGCGCGCGCAGGAATTCGTGGACGCGCACTACGCGCAGCCGCTGCAACTCGCCGATATCGTCCAGGCCGCCAACGTGCCGGAACGGACGCTGCGCGACGCGTTCCTGCAGTTCCGGGGAATGAGCCCGATGCAATACCTGCGCGCGACGCGGCTCGACCATGCGCGCGAGCTGCTGCGCGGCGCGGCGTCCGACCGGCGGATCGCCGATGTCGCGCTCGATTGCGGGTTTACGCACCTTGGCCGGTTCGCGATCGCCTATCGGGAAAAATTCGGCGAGTCTCCGTCGGAAACGCTCGACGTGAAGCGATAGCGACGCGTTCGCTGGCGCGGCCGGTGGCATGTGGCTTGTGGCTTGTGGCTTGTGGCTTGTGGCTTGTGGCTTGTGGCTTGTGGCTTGTGGCTTGTGGCTTGTGGCTTGTGGCTTGTGGCCTGCGACCCGCAAAACCAGCGCGGCACTTGCATCGACGCGCGTGACATTACGCCCCCCTCCGCATCCACCGGCGCACGCCAAAACAGACCGTTAGTTGCGATACTTGAAGGCGGCGACGCCCGTCAGGCCGATGCCCCGATCATCTCCCGCGCAATCGCGCAGAACGCGGCCGTGGCGGCGCTTTCGCCGTGCAGCCGGCGGCTCATGATGATCGGCGACGTCGCGGCCGGCTCCGGCAACCGCCGGTAGACCACACCCTTCACGCGCACGCCCTCCACGCTCTCCGGCACCAGCGACACGCCGACCTGCGCGGCCACGAGCCCGAGCGCCGTCTGCAGCTCGCGCACCTCGTGCACGGCCGCCGGCACCAGCGCGCCGTCGCGCAGCGCCGACAGCTGCTGATCGGCGAAGCTCGGCCGCGGCGTGCTCGGATAGACGATCAGCGTCTCGTTCGCGATATCCGCGAGCGCGAGAGGCCGATCGGGATCGGCGAGCGGATGCCCGACCGGCAGCGCGGCGATCAGCTTTTCCTCGATCAGCGCCTCGCGCACCAGCTGGTCGTCGTCGAACCGCAGGCGGCCGAACCCGACGTCGATCCGCCCGCCCTTCAGCGCGCCGAGCTGTTCGAGCGTGAACATTTCGATCAGCGACAGTTCGACGTCGGGCTGCGCCTCGCGAAACGCGCGGATCACGTCCGGCAGCGCGCCGTACAGCGTCGACGGCACGAAGCCGATCACGATCCGCTCCGACAGCTGCGCGAGCCGCCGCGTCAGCGGGCCGAGCTCGTCGGCCTGGTCGACGAGGCGCTTCGCCTGCGCGTAGAACACGCGCCCCGCATCCGTCAGCTTCAGCGGCCGCGCGCCGCGCTCGAACAGCGGCAACCCGATCTCGTCCTCGATCGCCTGGAGCTGGCGGCTCAGCGGCGGCTGCGTCATGTGCAACCGCTCGGCCGCCCGCGTGATGTTCATTTCCTCGGCGACGGCGATGAAGTAGCGGAGCTGGCGCAATTCCATTTCATGCCTCAAAGGTATGGAAGTAGTCGGAAAGAGTGTTGGACGACGCGGGGCGGGAATTCCTACCATGTGCACCAACAGGAGGAATCGCATGATAGCAACTGCCGCCACCATCGAACGCATCGAGACTTTGCTGGTCGACGTGCCGACGATCAGGCCCCACAAATTGTCGGTCGCCACGATGAATTGCCAGACCCTCGTGCTGGTTCGCGTTCGATGCACGGACGGTATCGAAGGCGTCGGCGAGGCGACGACCATCGGCGGCCTCGCCTACGGCGAGGAGAGCCCCGAAAGCATCAAGGTCAACATCGACACCTACTTCGCGCCGTTGCTGCAGGGCATGGACGCGACCCGCCCGGGCGCCGCGATGGCGCGCGCCCGCAAGCTGTTCCAGGGCAACCGCTTCGCGAAGTGCGCGATCGAGACCGCGTTGTTCGACGCGCAGGCGCGCCGCCTCGGCGTGCCGCTGTCGGAACTGTTCGGCGGCCGCCGGGCCGACGCGGTGGACGTCGCATGGACGCTCGCGAGCGGCGACACGCAGCGCGACATCGCGGAAGCCGAAGCGATGCTCGACGCGCGCCGCCACCGCGCGTTCAAGCTGAAGATCGGCTCGAACGCGGTCGCCAGCGACGTCGCACACGTCGTCGCGATCAAGCGCGCGCTCGGCGAGCGCGGCGACGTGCGTGTCGACGTGAACCAGGCATGGAGCGAAACCGACGCGATCTGGGCCGGCGCACGGCTCGCGGAAGCGGGCGTGAGCCTCGTCGAGCAGCCGATCGCCGCGACCAACCGCGCGGGGCTGAAACGCCTCACGCAGCTCGCGCAGGTGCCGATCATGGCCGACGAGGCGCTGCACGGCCCCGTCGATGCGTTCGCGCTCGCGCAGGATCGCGCGGCCGACGTGTTCGCGGTGAAGATCGCGCAATCGGGCGGCCTGCAGGGCGCGGCGAGCGTCGCGTCGATCGCGGCGGCGGCCGGCATCGAGCTGTACGGCGGCACGATGCTCGAGGGCGCGGCCGGCACGATGGCGTCCGCGCAACTGTTCAGTACGTTCGACTCGCTGAAATGGGGCACCGAGCTGTTCGGCCCACTGCTGCTCACCGAGGAAATCCTCGTCGAGCCGCTGCGCTACGAGGATTTCAAGCTGCACCTGCCGGCAACGCCCGGCCTCGGCATCACCTTCGACTGGGCCCGCATCGAACGCATGAAGCGCGACGCCCGCTGATCCCCACACGACAACCGAAACCGGAGACACACATGGACAAGCAAGCCATCGACGCCCTGCTGAAGACGTTCGACGACGCCGCGGAGAAGCCCGGCAACCCGCGCGTGCGCGCGATCGTCAACCGGATCATGAAGGACCTGTGCTACACGATCGAGGATTTCGACGTGCAGCCGAGCGAATTCTGGACCGCGCTCAACTACCTGAACGAAGCGGGCAAGGAGCTCGGCCTGATCGCCGCGGGCCTCGGCCTCGAGCGCTTCCTCGACGTGCGGATGGACGAAGCCGAAGCGAAGGCCGGCATCGAGGGCGGCACGCCGCGCACGATCGAGGGGCCGCTGTACGTTGCCGGCGCGCCGGAATCGGTCGGCCATGCGCGCCTCGACGACGGCACCGATCCGGGCCAGACGCTCGTGATGCGCGGCAAGGTGCTCGGCCAAGACGGCGCGCCGATCGCGAACGCGCTCGTCGAGGTGTGGCATGCGAACCATCTCGGCAACTACTCGTACTTCGACCAGTCGCAGCCCGCGTTCAACCTGCGCCGTTCGATCCGCACCGACGCGGAAGGCCGCTACAGCTTCCGCAGCGTGGTGCCGGTCGGCTACAGCGTGCCGCCGGGCGGCAAGACCGAGCAACTGCTCGACCAGCTCGGCCGCCACGGCCATCGTCCGGCGCACATTCACTTCTTCGTTTCGGCGGACGGTTATCGTAAGCTGACGACGCAGATCAACATCGAAGGCGATCCGCACCTGTGGGACGACTTCGCATTCGCAACGCGCGACGGGCTGATCCCGGCAGTGAAGCAGGCCGAAGGCGCGGAAGGCAAGCCGTACGGCGTCGACGGGCAGTTCGCGCTGATCGACTTCGATTTCTCGCTGCTCAAGGAAAAGCAGGACGTGCCGGCAAGCGAAGTCGAGCGAGCCCGCGCGCAGGCGTGAGCGGCCTTCCCGTTCGACGAATCGACAACGCAAGGAGTGCAGGATGCTGTTTCATGTGGAAATGACCGTCCGTCTGCCGACGGACATGGATCCGGTCAAGGCGGCCACGCTGAAGGCGGAAGAAAAGGCGATGTGCCAGCGGCTGATGAACGAAGGTGTCTGGCGTCATCTGTGGCGGATCGCCGGGCAGTATGCGAACGTCAGCATCTTCGACGTCGAGAGCGTGCAGCAACTGCATGACCTGCTGAGCCAGTTGCCGCTGTTCCCGTATATGGAGATGGAAGTGCGCGCGCTGTGCCGGCATCCGTCTTCGGTGCGGGAAGACGATCGGTAAGCAGGCGATCGAGTTCCGGCAAGACGGGCGGCCCGCGATTGCATCGCGGGCCGCCCGTTTCGTTTCGTCATCCGCCGGGGTGGATCGGGTTGCCGCGCGGCCGGCTTCCGCGCATCCGTCGCGCCGATCTCCGGAAACGGTTCGATTCGCGCGCAGGTGTCGATATGCCCGCGCGCCGCTTTCCCGAGCGGGCCCGCCTGCGTCATCAATACGCGTGCGCCAGATGCGCGGCAAACCCCACCGTCCCCGGCACGATCTCCTCCTTCAGCGTCAACGCCGGAATCTCGTAATCGCCCGCGTTCTGTCGCCGGAACGGAATCGGCTGCGCGGTCCACAACGCATCGAGGCGCTTGCCGAGCGCCGCACGCGTTTCGTCGAAGCGCGCGTCGTTCATCTTGCCCGTCCGGTAGATCACGAACGGCGGCAGCACGTCGAACCCCGGGTAATACAAGATCCCGTGCTGGATC
This sequence comes from Burkholderia sp. HAN2018, assembly GCF_024704855.1. Classification (NCBI taxonomy): domain Bacteria; kingdom Pseudomonadati; phylum Pseudomonadota; class Betaproteobacteria; order Burkholderiales; family Burkholderiaceae; genus Burkholderia; species Burkholderia sp. HAN2018. The sequence goes on from NZ_QOBB01000033.1 coordinate 20,867, forward strand.
GGAAACAGCACGTCGTCGATCGGCCCGTTGATGCCGCGCGGGCTGTAGTGCGATTCCCACCCGCCTGCCGTGACGATCAGCATCGCCCGCTTGCCGGCCAGCGCCCCTTCGCCGTAGCGGTTGCCCCAGCGCGTCTCCGAATGCTCGCCGACGCCATACGCAAAACCGTACGCATACACACGCTCGACCCAGCCCTTCATGATCGCCGGCATCGAGAACCACCACAGCGGAAACTGCAGGATCACCGCGTCGGCCCACTTCAGCTTCTCCTGCTCGCGCGCGATATCTTCGCTTTGCGTGCCGGCCGCGAATGCGTGCTTCGAGTCGAGCGACGGATCGAACCGCGCGTCGGGTGCGCGACCGGTCACGTCGTTCGCGTCGAACGCCGCCTTCCAGTTCATCGCATACAGATCCGTCACCTGCACCGCGTGGCCGGCTGCTTCGAGATGCTCGACGGCAAAGTCGCGCAGCGCGCCATTCAGCGAACGCGGTTCGGGATGGGCATAAACGATCAGCACATTCATGTTCGTCACTCCTTTGATTGAATGACCACAGGATGCCGCCGTCGAAGGTATATTTGAAATGAATTCCTGATATTCCAGGTATAGCCATGAATAATCTAAGACGACTCGACCTGAACCTGCTCGTCACGCTGGACGTGCTGCTCGCCGAGCACAACGTCACGCGCGCGGCCGAGAAACTGAACATGTCGCAGCCGTCGGTGAGCGTGCAGTTGCAAAAACTGCGCGACCTGTTCGGCGATCCACTGCTGTTGCCGGGGCCGCGCGGGATGCGGCCGACCGCGCGCGCGGAAACGCTGCGCGAGCCGTTGCGCGATGCGCTCGAAGCCGTCGAGCGCGCGGTGGTTCCGGCCACACCGTTCGATCCGGCGACCGCGACGAACACGTGGCGCGTGGCCGCGACCGACTACGGCGAATCGACGATCGTGCTGCCCGCGCTGCACACGCTGCGCTCGGCCGCGCCCGGTACGCGGCTCGCCGTCGTCGAACTCGCGCCGCCGCGCATCGAGCAAGATGCCGAACGAAACGGCATCGACCTCGCCTTTCATACGACGGAAGGGTCGCCGGCCGGCATGCGGCGCCTGCCGCTGTTCGTCGAGCGTTATGTGCTCATCGGCCGCGCCGGGCATCCGAAGCTGAAGCGGCGCCCGACGCTCGCGCAGTTCGGCACGCTCGAACACGTGATCGTGTCGCCCGATGGCGGCGGCTTCTTCGGCGTGACGGACGAAGCGCTCGCAAAGGTCGGGGCCGTGCGGCGCGTCGTGCTGTCCGTGCCGCACTTCCTGTTCGTGATGTCGGCGGTCGCGAGCACCGATCTCGTCGCGATGCTGCCCGAGCGACTGGTGCGCGACGTGCCTGCGTTGCGTGTGGTGGACGCACCGGTCGAGGTGCCCGGCTATGAAATGTCGATGCTGTGGCACGAGCGCGTGCATCGCGATCCGGCGCACCGGTGGCTGCGGGAGACCATCGCGGCGGCGGTCTGACACGGCCCGGTTGCCGGACGGCTGCCATCTGCTGTCATCGGGGGCTTGAAAGTGCGCCGATCACTGTATATATTTACAGTGTTTCTGCGTCATTTGACCCGAATTCCGTCCCCCGAGACGGTCTTTAGTGAGGCGACCATGTTCCAGTCATCCGCATTCGATCCCGAGCAACCCGGCTTCAATCCCGTCCACTTCGAGCGTGCCGCGCGGCAGGCGGTCGTCGATCTTCAGCGTGTCGTCGGCGGCCCCGCGCAGCGGGCGCTCGGCTTGCGGCGCCGCAGCCATCCGGCCGCCGTCCGCACGATGAGCTGGCAGGCGCTGCTGAATGTCGAAGAACTGGCGTTCTCGAACTCCGGCTTCCTGAACCGCAACGATCCAACGGTCGTCGACGCCTTCATCCGGCTGCGCGACAGCCGGATGGTCGCCGCGGACGTCGAGGAAGCCGTCGACTGGAAGCGCGACGACGACGATTTGCCCGCCGTTTATCTGATCGTCAAGGCGATGCTGGAAGCGGAAGAGCGCGAGACGCAACACGCCGAGATGGAGTGACGGCGGCGACGCGCGGCCGTCCCGTTACAGCCGCGCCGCGAGGCGCGCACCCTGATCGATCGCGCGCTTCGCGTCGAGTTCGGCGGCCAGTTCCGCGCCGCCGATCAGGTGCACGGAACGCCCGGCCGCCTGCAACGGCGCGAGCAACGCGCGCTGCGGCTCCTGCCCCGTGCAGAGCACGATCGTGTCGGCTTCGATCAGCTCGTGATCGGTGCGCTGCTCGCCGTACGACACGTGCAGCCCGCGCGCATCGATCAATTCGTAGTTCACGCCGCCGATCATCTTCACCTGCTTCATCTTCAGCGTCGCGCGGTGAATCCAGCCGGTCGTCTTGCCGAGCCCCTTGCCGAGCGGCGCGGCCTTGCGCTGCAGCAGCGTCACTTCACGCGCCGGCGCCGTGACCTGCGCACGCGTCACGCCGCCACGCGTCGCGGCCGGGTCGGTCACGCCCCACCCGGCCTTCCACTCGTCCAGATCGAGCGCCGGCGATTCGCCGTCCTGCACCAGATACTCGGCGACATCGAAGCCGATCCCGCCCGCCCCGACCACCGCGACACGCCGACCGACCGGCTGCCTGCCCGCGAGCACGTCGATGTAGCTGAGCACGTTCGGCCCGTCCTGCCCCGGAATCTTTGGGTCGCGAGGCGCGACGCCCGTTGCGAGCACGATTTCGTCGTAGCCGCCCGCGATCAGGTCGCTTGCGTCGACGCGGCGGTTCAGGTGCAGGTTCACGCCGGTCAGCTCGACCTGGCGGCCGAAGTAGCTCAGCGCTTCGTGAAACTCCTCCTTGCCCGGAATCCGCTTGGCCATGTTGAACTGGCCGCCGATCTCGGCCGCGCCGTCGAACAGGTCGACCCGATGGCCGCGCTGCGCGAGCACGGTCGAGCACGCGAGCCCGGCCGGCCCCGCGCCCACCACCGCGATGCGCTTCGGCTGCAGCGCGGGCGTGTATTTCAGCTCCGTCTCGTGGCATGCACGCGGATTCAGCAGGCACGACGCGATCCTGTTCTTGAACGCGTGATCGAGACACGCCTGGTTGCAGCCGATACAGGTGTTGATCTCGTCGGCGCGGCCCTGTGCGGCCTTGATCACGAACTCGGCATCCGCGAGCAGCGGGCGCGCCATCGACACCATGTCCGCGCAGCCGTCCGCGAGGATCTGCTCGGCCACTTCGGGGCGATTGATCCGGTTGGTGGTCACGAGCGGAATGCCGACCTCGCCCTTCATCTTCTTCGTCACCCACGCGAACGCGCCGCGCGGCACCGACGTCGCGATCGTCGGCACGCGCGCCTCGTGCCAGCCGATCCCCGTGTTGATGATGGTCGCGCCCGCGCGCTCGACGGCCTTCGCGAGCTGCACGGTTTCGCTCCAGTCGCTGCCGTCCGGAATCAGGTCGAGCATCGACAGCCGGTAGATCAGGATGAAATCGCGGCCGACCGCTTCGCGCGTGCGTTCGATGATCTCGATCGGCAGCCGGATGCGGTTCTCGTACGACCCGCCCCACTGGTCGGTGCGCTTGTTCGTATGCATCGAGATGAACTGGTTGATCAGGTAGCCTTCGGAGCCCATGATCTCGACGCCGTCGTAACCGGCTTCACGCGCGAGCTTCGCGCAACGGACGAACGCGCGGATCTGCCGCTCGACCCCGCGCGCGCTCAGTTCGTGCGGCGCGAACGGCGAAATCGGCGACTTGATCTTCGACGGCGCGACCGCGAACGGGTGATAACCGTAGCGGCCCGTATGGAGGATCTGCAGCGCGATCTTGCCATCCTCTGCGTGCACGGCGCCGGTGATCTCGCGATGGCGCCGCGCGGCGGCCGACGTCATCAGCGTGCCGCCGAACGGCTTGGTCCAGCCGGCCACGTTCGGCGCGAAGCCGCCCGTCACGATCAGGCCCACGCCGCCGCGCGCGCGTTCGGCGAAATATTCGGCGAGCCGCGGCAGCGTCTTGCGGCTGTCCTCGAGGCCCGTGTGCATCGAGCCCATCAAGACGCGGTTCTTCAGCGTCGTGAAGCCGAGATCGAGCGGCGCGAGCAGGTGGGGAAAGGGTGTCGTCATGATGATCGTGCCAGTAAGCGATGCGTGACATCGTAGGCGCACGCCGCCTTGAACGTGAGGGGGCAAACAGCCATAATGCTTGTCATTTTCGGCCAAAACGACATGACCTCCCCTCTCGCCAAGGACCGCCTCGGGCTGCGCCGGCCGACGATTCCGGTCGCCTACACGCGCCTGCTGCTGCGGGCGCTGGCCGCGCGCGGTGTCGACCTGGCCGCCGTGCGCGCCGGCACGGGCCTGCGCGATGCGGTGCTGGCCGAACCGGACGCGCGCGTCGCGCCGTCGCAATGGGGGCGGCTCGTGCTCAATGCGATCGAGATCGGCGGCGATCCGGGCATCGGGCTCGCGTTCGGGCTGCTGCTGAAGCCGACCGTGCACGGCTTTCTCGGCTACGCGACCCTGACCGCGCGGGACATCCGCGAGGCGCTATCCGTCACGCAGCGCTACTTCCGGATGCGCAACCGCCAATATCGCCTGACCTATGAAGAAGACGAACGCGGCGCGACGCTCGAACTGCACGGCGTGCAGGCGAGCCCCGTGCTGCAGCATCACGTGATGTTCGAATTCGTGCTGACCGGGCTCGCGCAGAACATCTCGCAATGGGCCGGGCGCGCGTCGCCGTCGATCGCGCTGCAATTCACGTGGCCGGAGCCGCCCTATTTCGCACGCTATCGCGACCAGTTGCCGCCGGTCGAATTCGGCTGCGCGGCCAACGCGCTGTGGATCGCGCACGACGTGCTCGACTGGCCGCTGCCGCTCGCCGACGAAGTCGCGCACCGGCAGGCGCTCGTGCAGGTGGAGCGTGAGTATGCGCAGGTGCGCCAGGAGGAAGGCGATCTGGTCGAACGCGTGCGTGCGGAGCTGGCACGCGGGGCCGGCGATTACCCGGGGCCGGGGACGCTCGCCGATGCGCTGCTCGTGTCGACACGCACGCTGCGGCGCCGGCTCGAGGAAGCCGGGTCGAGCTATCGGCAGTTGCTCGACGAAGCGCGGTTTCGCGACGCGAAGCAGTTGCTCGCCGCGTCGGATCTCGACCTGAAGACGATCGCCGAGCGGCTGCAATTCACCGACCCGGCGAATTTCACGCGCGCGTTCCGGCGCTGGGCCGGGCAGACGCCGAGCGCCTATCGGGAGGCGGCTGCGGGCACGGCACGCGACTGATGCAGGGCCGCGACCGGCACGAGGTGCCGGCCCGCGATTTCATCGGTATGATCAATCCCACGCCCAAGCGGCGCCGACCGGCGCACTCTCCCGCCCCATGCCCAATCACACCACGCTGATCGAGTCAACGATCGACCGTATCGATACGAACCTCGTCCGGATCGCGGCCGACATCAGGAAGGCGCCGCTTTATCGCCTGACGATGCAGAACGCCTGCTACTTCATCGCCGCCGACGATTTCGACGCAGAGGCGTTCAAGCAGATCGATCGATTGAAGCCCGGGATGGCCGTGCGCGCGTGCATCTTCAACGATCGCGGCCGTCACCGGATCGCGTGGCTCAGAAGCAGCGACCTGGCGATCGCGCCTTACGATGCGCTCGGACAAAAGAGCCGCAACCTGACGCTGCTCACATGGGCGTCGATCGTCTTCGTGCTGAGCCTGCTGATCGGCGCCGCCGTGTTCAGATCGGGCTGGGCGTTCGTCGGCGCCCTGGCCTTGCTCGCGAGCATCATCAGCCTGCTGGGCATCCTGCTCGCGATCGCGGGGCTGTCCGATCTGGTGTTCCGGCCTCAGCGTCGCGAGGCGCAGGAAAAGTGGCGGTACGAACCCGCCGGGTTCACGATGGAACGGAGCAACGGATGACCGGTCGCACCATGCAAATCGCATCCGGCCGCGTGACGTCCGTCAGCCAGAAGACGATCACTACGCAGGTCTGGAGCAACAATCTCGGCTGGACGACGCAAGGCATCGAGGAGATCGCGCTGCAGCTCGACACGTTCGACGCGCCGCTCACGCTCGTGACCAGCGCCACGCGCAGCCTGTTCCTCGTCGCGGGCGATCGGCTGGAGGTGGTGTACGCCGAAGGCCCGGATCGCCCGGCCATCTACGGCATCCACAACGCGACCGACGCCTCGGTGTATCTGGTTCGACCCGCGAAAGTCGCCGCGGCCCGTATCGATGTGTTCGCGACGCTATTCCTGCTGGTCGCCTCCGTCTTCATTCTCGGCATCATGTCCGCGGTGTCGCGCAGCCTCGACGGGATGCTCGACACGTTCGCATGGTTCGCCGGGGGCGCGATCGGGTTCTTCCTGCTGAGCACGGTCCTGCGCACCGTGTTCGGCGTGATCGTGTGGCCCGAGATCCGGCGGCTCAGGCAGCCCGGCGGCAAGCGCGAGATGAACGCCGCAAGGCAGGCGCTGTCGCTCGCGAACGACGATACGCCGAACATCCGTTTTCTCTGACGCGATACGCACGCGACGCGTCAGCAGCCGACGACGATCCGCGCCCCACCGTCCCCCTCGCCCGCCTCGATCCGCACCTCGCCAGTCGCGGCGACGATCGCGTCGTACACATCATCGGTCACGCACACCACCGGCACCGCGATCGCATACAGCTCGGCCGCCACGATCGCGCCGATCGAGATGATCAGGTCGCGCTCCTTCAGCACGATCCCGACCGGCCCCGTGCCGTTGCGCACGGCTTCCGCGAGCACGCTGCTGCTCGAACTCGAACCCTTCGCGTGCGGCATCACCATCACCTTGCCGGCGAGGCTCGCACCGGCCTGCGGATGCCCGCGATCGACGATCTTTCCCGCGCCCGAATCGTAGCCGCCCCAGAAACTGAGCGGCTTGTCGAGCACGAACGCGTGCGCGCATGCGCTGCCCGGCACGAGCGTGTCGCCCGTCAAGCCCTTGCCCGTCGTTTCAGTCATCGAATCGCACCTTTCCTTCGAACGCCGACCGCACGCATTCGCGCATGCTGCCGTACGCGACCGTCACGCCGATGTTCGCGGGCGCATACGACGCCCATTTCCCCGAATTGGTCATCACCAGCCCTGACAGTTGCTTCATCACAGGCGTGATGTACGTGCAGGTGTCGACGACGATCTGAATGCCGCGCGCGGCGAATTTTTCCGCGAGTCCGGCCTCCTCCAGCTCCCACAAGATGAAGCGGCTCGTGTTCACGTAGAAATCGCAGGCCGGCTTGCCGTCGAACGCGTCGAGCAAGGTGCCGAGCGTGCGGAATTCGGCCAGCGAGAAATGCGGTGTGCCGAGCGCCACCGCGACGAGTGCGTCGCCGGCCGCGCCGTGGTTCAGCGTGCGGCGAATCTCGTCGAGGTCGGCCATCGCGACGTCGACCGTGCGTTGCGCCGCCTGCCCGTGCAACGCGGCGTCGAGCGTCGGCGCCTCGGGTGTGATGCCCACCGCATGGAACAGCGCGACGGCGCCGCTCGATGCGGCCGCCGCGCCCAGCGCCTTGAGTTCGTCTTCGGTGGTATCCGCCGGCAGCCCGACGATCGCCGGCACGACCGCGCCCGCGATCCTGCCGATCAGCAGACCGAGCGCGGCGAAATAAATGTCGCGCGACGGCAGGCGGTTGAAGTCCGGCGCGTTGAACACGATCCGCGCGGCGCGGTTCGCTTCGACATGCAGCCCCGCATACGGCGCGCGCCCGGTGATCGCGGCAGCCAGGTCGAGAAAATCGCCATACCGGCTCGTGCGCGCGCCGAGCACCGAGTTCGCGAACACGATCGCGTTCGATTCGGCCCACGCGATCTGCTCGCCTTTCGCGGGACGGTTCTTCAGTTGATACGGCGCGCACGTGAAGCTCGATTCGCAGCCGAGTTGCAGATGCGCGTCCATCAGGCGCTGCGCGTCGCGCTGGATCGTGCGGTCGCCGTGGTACAGCTCGGGATGGATCAGGTCGAGCGACCCGACGTTCAGCGTGGTCGGCACCGCGACCTTCGCGCCGGTATCGACGAAATATTCGACGAAGTCGAGGCTCGTCTGGCCGTGGTACAGGCAGCCGTCGATATGCGCGGACGTGATGTCGATCAGGTGCGGCGCGGACATCACCTGCGCCGTGCGTGCGACGATCCGCATCGCGCGCGCGACGCCATCGCCGTAATCCCCGCGCAGCATGGCGCTGTCGCGGTCACTCAACTGCAGCATCGGTTGCTCCTCTGACGCGTGCCGACGGCGCCGGCCCGTGAAATCCGTCAGGGGACTCTACAACTGGAAATAAAAACTGTCCAGATATGCTCCGATCCGGACAGTTTAAAAAACCAATTTCAGCCATATAGCGTCACCGAAGTGGACAATGGCTCGAATTACGCTCCAGTTTGCCGCCGGTTCGTCTAGCGTTCCGCGGTCACGCTGAACAGCTCGTCGCGCAGCGCCTTCGCGCGGTCGCGTCCGAACTGCGTCTCGAATTCGTCCTGCGCGGCCTGCCACGCAATCAGCGCCCGCGCGAACGTGCGCTCGCCCGGCTTCGTGAGGCTCAACGCATGCGCACGTGCATCGTGCTCGGACGCGGCCGTCGCGACGAAGCCGTCGCGCTGCAGCGGCTTCAGCGCGCGCAGCAGCGTCGTGCGGTCCATCACGAGGCTATCGGCGAGTTCGCTCATCAGCAGGCCGGGCCTGCGCGTCAGGTTCGACATGATCGAGAACTGGGCGGGCGTGACGCCAACCGGGGCCAGATGGCGTTCGTACAGTTGCGTGACGAAGCGCGCCGCCTGACGCAGCGCGAGACAGTTGCACGCCTGGGCAATCGAGGTGTCGTTCATGCCTCGCAATTTATATGTGCATATGCATAAAGTCAATGTACACTCCGCCGTAACCAGGCCGGCGGCCGGCCCTCGCGTCAAGGAGACGGACATGGACTACATCGACAAGCTGAGGATCTTCCGGTCGGTGGTGGAGCTGCGCAGCTTCACGCGCGCAGCCGACATGCTCGGCCTCGCCCGGCCTGTCGTGTCGCGCGCGGTCGCGGATCTCGAAGCGCGCTTCGGCAGCCGGCTGCTGCACCGGACCACGCGCCAGGTGTCGCTGACCGAAACCGCCGAGCGCATCTACGAGCGCTGCGCGGCCGTGCTGGACGAGCTCGACTCGCTCGAAGCGGAAGCGCAGTCGCCGACGCGCGAGCCCGAAGGCCTGTTGCGGCTCGTCGCGCACACGACGGCCGCGCTGAACCGGCTGGTGCCGCTGATCGCCGGCTTCAAGGCCGCGCACCCGAAGGTGCGCCTCGACGTGACGCTGACCGAGCGCCCGGTCGATCTCGTCGGCGAAGGCTACGACATCGGCATCGTCGTGCCGTACATGCTGACGAGCGAAACGACCGTCGTGCGGCTGGTCGAACGCATTCCGGTCGTGATCGTCGCGACACCCGCGTACCTGCGCGCGCATTCGCATCCCCAAACGCCGGCCGATCTGGCCGACCATCCGTTCGTGCCGATGTCGCCGTCGCTGCGGCGGCCCGCCTTGTCGTTCCGCATCGACGGCGACACGCTGACCGTGCCGTTCCGCTTCGACATCTCGTCGAACAGCCCCGTCTTCAACCGCGAAATGGTGATGCACGACTTCGGCATCGGCGTCGTGCCGAAAACGCTCGTCGGGGACGAACTCGCGTCGGGCGCGCTCGTGCAGCTGCTGCCGGACGCCGATCTCGTCGATGCCTTCGTCGAGATCAAGCTCGCGTACGCGAACCGCGCGCTGCTGCCCGCGAAGGTCAAGGCGTTCATCGACTACACGGCCGCCTACTGCGACCGCGAAGGCTGGATCGTTCCGGCGGCCGCCTGACGCCGATTGGTACAGCCGTGACAACAATCTGATCCCGCGCCTCCGCTCGCTTCACGCCGTATTGCCACCTAACATGTGCACATGCACAAGACAACGCTCACCGATGACGATTGCTTCGCGGTCCGGCAAGCCGCCCGGCGAATCTCGCAGTTCTACGAGCGCTATCTGTCGCGCGCGGGCGTCACGCCGTCGCAATACAGCATTCTCGCGCTGCTGCGCGACCAGCCCGGCCTGACGATGGCGACCTTGTCGAGCGTGCTGGTGATCGAACGCACCGCGCTGCTGCGCGCGCTCAAGCCGCTCGTCGGCGCGGCGCTGGTGGCGGGCCGGATCGAGCCGCCGTGCCGCGGCCAGACGTTCGCACTCACCGAGCACGGCGAAACCAAGGTCGCAGATGCGCACGTGCACTGGCTCGCCGCGCAGGAGGCATTCGAGCAGTGTTTCGGGTCGGCGCAGGCGGCCCGCCTCAGAGACGAATTGTTCCGGATCACGCACAACCTGCCGGAACGCTGATTGACGACTTCCCCGACGGACGGCACGCCGTCTTTCGTTTTGATACGTGCATATACATAGGTGAATCGATGGAAACGACCCAAGCCGCTGCCGCGTCACGCGAAGCAGCCACAACCGACCAACCCGCGAAGCAACAGCGCCGCGTGCCGTGGATGCGCATCGCGGTGGGTGCCGTCATCGTCGTCGTGGCCGCCGCCGCGCTCGACTGGCTGTTCGTGCTGCGCTTCCAGGAAAGCACCGACGATGCCTATGTCGGCGGCGACGTGACGGTGCTCGCGCCGAAGGTCAACGGCTTCGTCGACAAGATCCTCGTGACCGACAACCAGCGCGTGAAGGCCGGCGACGTGCTCGTGCAGCTCGATGCGCGCGACTACGACGCGAAGCTCGCGCAGGCCAGCGCCGAAGTCGACAGCGCGCGCTCCGCCGTGACCGAACTCGAGGCGAAGCAGCAACTGCAATATGCGGTGATCGGACAGCACGCAGCGGACAAGAACGCTTCGTCGGCCGAGCTGACACGCGCCGCATCGGATCGTGTGCGCTACCGCGAGCTCGTGAAATCCGACGCGGTGTCGAACCAGATCGTCGAACGCGCGGACGCCGATTACTCGAAGGCCGGCGCCGCCGTCGAACGCAGCGACGCCGCGCTGCTCGCGTCGAAGCGGCAGCTCGACGTGCTCGGCGCGCAGCTCGCCGACGCTCGGGCGCGCGTGAACACCGCGCTTGCCGCGCAGCGCGTCGCCGCGCTCAACGTCGAATACACGACGATCCGCTCGCCGGTCGACGGTTACGTCGGCAATCGCACGGGCCGCGTCGGGATGCTCGCGAACGTCGGCGTGCCGCTGCTGACGATCGTGCCGGCTTCCGGACTGTGGATCGACGCGAACTTCAAGGAAGACCAGCTTCGCAAGATGCACGCGGGCGATCGCGTCGACGTGTCGCTCGATGCGTCGAGCACGCGCCTGCACGGCCGCGTCGACAGCCTCGCGCCCGCGACCGGCGCGACCTTCAGCGTGCTGCCGCCCGAGAACGCGACCGGCAACTTCACGAAGATCGTCCAGCGCGTGCCCGTGCGCGTGCATCTCGATCCGCAGCCGGGCCTCGAGCACGTGCTGCGCCCGGGCCTGTCCGCGGTCGTGACCGTGCATACCGGTCGCGCGAACTGAACGGGAGACGACGATGACCACCGCGTTTTCCGGCGACCCGGCGTCGCAACCGACGAAGCAGCGCGTCTTCGCCTTCGCGCTGATGTGCGTCGGCTTCTTCATGGCGACGCTCGACATCCAGATCGTCGCGTCGTCGCTGCGCGACATCGGCGGCGGCCTGTCCGCCAGCCAGGACGAACTGTCGTGGGTGCAGACGGCCTACCTGATCGCCGAGATCATCGTGATCCCGATGTCGGGCTGGCTGTCGAAGGTGATGTCGACGCGCTGGCTGTTCGTCGCGTCGGCCGTCGGCTTCACGATCACGAGCATGCTGTGCGGGCTCGCGTGGGACATCAACTCGATGATCCTGTTTCGCGGGCTGCAGGGCGCGCTCGGCGCCGCGATGATCCCGACCGTGTTCACCACCGCGTTCGTGCTGTTCCCGGGCCGGCAGCGGCTGATCGCGTCGACGACCATCGGCGCGCTCGCGTCGCTCGCCCCGGCCATCGGCCCCGTGATCGGCGGCTGGATCACCGATCAATGGTCGTGGCACTGGCTGTTCTACCTGAACCTCGTACCGGGCATCGCGGTGGCCGCACTCGTGCCGCGCTACGTGCATATCGACGAACCCGACCTGAGCCTCATCAAACGCGGCGACTACCTCGGCATCGTGCTGATGTCGGGTTTCCTCGGCTGCCTCGAATACGTGCTGGAGGAAGGCCCGCGCAAGAACTGGTTCGGCGACGACGCGATCGTGATCTGCGCGTGGATCTCCGGCATCTGCGGCTTCCTGTTCCTCGTGCATGCGCTGACCGCGAAAGATCCGATCGTCGACCTGCGCGCGCTCGCCGTGCGCAACTTCGGGATCGGCAGCCTGCTGTCGTTCGTGACCGGCATCGGGATCTTCGTGACCGTGTTCCTGACGCCGCTGTTTCTCGCGCAGGTGCGCGCATTCAGCTCGCTGCAGATCGGCATCGCGCTGCTGTCGGTCGGTGCGTTCCAGTTGGTCGCGCTCTGCGCGTATGCGTTCGCCGCGCGCTTCTTCAGCCTGCGTGCGCTGCTCGTGTTCGGGCTGATCTGTTTCGGGCTCGGCTGCTACCTGTACACGCCGATCACGCACGACTGGGGCTGGCGCGAATTGCTGCTGCCGCAGGCGCTGCGCGGCATCGGCCAGCAGTTCAGCGTGCCGCCGATCGTGACGATGGCGCTCGGCTCGCTGCCGCAGTCGCGGCTGAAATCGGCGAGCGGCCTGTTCAACCTGATGCGCAATCTCGGCGGGGCGATCGGCATCGCGGTGAGCGCGACGATGCTCAACGACCGGCTGAATTTTCACTACCTGCGGCTGAACGAGCACGTGAGCGCCGGCGAGCCGCAGATCGCATCGCTGCTCGATCGACAGGCCGCGTACTGGGGCTCCGTCGCAGGCAATACGCTGAATACCGCGCAGGCCGGGCTCGCGAACCTGCATCGGCTGGTCTATCGCGAGGCGCTGACGCTCACTTATGCGGATGCGTATTACGTGCTGTCGCTGTGTTTCGTCGTCGCGCTGTTTGCCGTCGTGTTTTCCAAACCCATTACGTTGAACGCGCCGCCGCCGGACGCGCACTGAGGCCAGGGTCATCATCATGAAAAAGCTACTCGTCGCGCTGGCTGTCAGCGCATTTGCCGCCGGGTGCGCGGTGCAGCCCGCGCAGCATCCGGCGCTGTCCGAATCCGTCCAGACGCTCGCACCCGCCGCATGGGATACCGACGTGCCGCGCGCGGACATCGACGCCGCCGCCTGGTGGGCACAATTCCACGATCCCGTGCTCGACCGGCTGATCGCGGTTGTGCTCGACGGCAACCTCGATCTGCAGGCCGCCGCCGAACGCGTGAAGCAGGCGCAGGCGCTGACCGTGCAGAAGCGTGCGGTGCTGCTGCCCGAACTCGACGCGACCGCGCATGCGGCCGACGCACGCCAGAACACGCCGCCGCCGCTCGGCTATGTGCGGCAGGCCGGCGCGGGGCTCGCGCTGAGCTGGTCGCCCGACGTGTTCGGCGGCGAACGGCTCGACCTGCTCGCCGCGCAGGCGGAACTCGTCGGCCAGAAGCATGCGGAAGATGCGATGCGGCTCGCGCTCGCAGCGGATGCGGCGTCCGCGTATGTCGATCTGCGCTGGGCACAGCAGGAACTGAAGATCCTTCAGGACAACGCGAAGATCCGGCAGCATGCGCTCGAACTCACGCGCAAGCGACAGGCGTTCGGGCTGTCGACGGAACTCGACGTCACGCGTGCGCAGAACCAGCTCGACGCGCTCGAAGCGCGGATTCCGCCGACGCAGGCGCAGATCTCGCATCAGCTCAATCTCATTGCCGTGTATTCGGGGCGCACGCCGGAATCGGTCGATCGGCTCGTGCTCGCGCAGGCAGGCGACATTCCCGCGCCGCCGGCTGGCGCGCCCGGTACGTTGCCTTCGCAGGCGTTGCTGCGGCGGCCCGATGTGCTGACTGCGTATGCGCAGGTCGAGCGGCGGGCGGCGCAAGTCGGCGTGGCGAAGGCCGAGCGGTATCCGAAGTTCTCGTTGAACCTGACGGACGGGATTCTCGCGGCTTCCTATCTCGGGTTGCCGACGTTGACCGACAACCTGTTCAGCGCGGCGTTGAGCGCGACGAGCCCGATCTTCAATGCAGGGCGGATTACGGCCGATATCTCGCAGAGCGAAAGCCGGATGCGCGAGTCGGAACTCGGGTTGCGGCAGACGATGCTGCAGGCGTTGCGGGAAGTCGAGGATGCACGTGCGAATCTCGTCAGCGCCGATGAGGCGACGCGGCGGCTCGATAGTGCGCTCGCTGCGTCGGACAAGGCGCTCGGGCTGGCGAATCAGCTCTACAAGGGTGGCGCGACGGATTTTCTGGACGTGCTGTCGGCGCAGGAGGTGTATCTGCGGGATTCGGATTCGCTCAACCAGGTCAGGCGCGAGCATGCGCTGGCGGCGGTCGCGCTTTATCGGTCGCTAGGGGGCGGGTGGAGCAGGAGCGACGCTACGGGTGGGCCGACGGTGGAGGCGGTGGCGAAGAACTGAACGTGATCATGATACGACGCCGGCTTCAACACTTGCCGGCGTCCCGCTCGTCAACCGCACGACCCAAGACATCTGACCGACGACAACGCGATCAGGTAAACCGCCAGCCACGCAATGCCCAGCCCCGCGATGACGGTGACGATACGCGTGATGAGCTTGTGCCAGAACCGGATCGCAGCGAACACTCCCGCCGCCAGCAGGAGCCCGATGAGGATCGGGCCGAGCACGTTCATCGCAGCGTTATCGATCCAGCGCCAGCTTCGCGCCGAGCCCCAACAGGATCGTCCCCATCACCGCATCGATCGGCTTGCGCAGTCTCGCGTAACCCGTCTGCACGCGGTTCGTCGAGAACAGCACGGCCACCGTGCAAAACCATGTCAGCGATACGGCGACGACCACGGCCAGCGTCGCGCCATGCACCCATGCCGGCGCATGCGCGGGCAGCAGCGTGACGAACAGGCTGCCGAAGAACGCCGCGGCTTTCGGGTTGGTCAGGCCGACCAGCAGCCCTTTCCGGTATGCATGCACGCCGCCGCGAACGATCGGCTGGCTTGCCGCTTCAGCCTGCCGTGCCGACTGGCGCAGGCCCGACAGCGTCCTGATGCCCAGGTAAATCAGGTAAGCCGCACCGGCGATGCGGATCGCCTCGTACAGCCACGCGAGCTTCGCGACGATCAGCCCGAGCCCGAAAATCGCCATCGCCGCCCACACGGCATGCGACGACGCAATGCCCGACGCGGCCAGCAAACCCGCACGGCGATTGCCGAGCGCATGGGACGAAACAGCGATCAGGTCGGGGCCGGGGCTGACGCACGCCAGCAACATCACGCCGCCGACTGCGGCGAGTTGGGGAAGATAGCTCATGGCGGTTCGGGAGGATTCGGGTGAGGAGGAATGCCGGCTTACTCTAGCACGCCGATTCTGGTTGCATGCGGGACGATCTGGAACGGGGTGCGCCGGCAGCCGCATACTTTCCCTCGTGCCGCCGCCGCGGGCCTTGCAACCGCGTATTACAGGGGCGGGCGCGTCGGCGTGCTCCGCGTGGATCGATGCGGCGCGTGCGACAAATTAGCCGCCGCTGGAAAGGCGATGTTCGACGTTTTGTTTGCGCTGCGGCGGTTGGTCAGACAGCGTCGGGCCAGCGGTAGCCGATCACTTCGTTCAACGGGTACGCGAGTTCGCGCACCTCTTCCAGTTGATTGCCGCCAAACAGATGTACGTGCTCGTCGTCGTGACGCAGGTAGAAACCGACATGCCCTTTCCAGCTCGCGGGATCGTCGCGCGTCAGGATCGCGATGCAGCCGTACACAGGGCGCTCCAGCGGCCGGCCCCATTCGAGCCACGAACGCGCGAGCGCGGAGCCCGTCCCGCGAATGCCGGCGTGCGTCATGCACCAGTTGACGAACGACGAGCACCAGGAAATCTTGTCGTCGTAGCCGACCAGGTTCGTCTGGTTGTTGTATTCGACGATGCGCGGATTGATGCTGCCGGGCGGATGGCGGCGGATGCCGAGTTCCGCCATCGCGACGGGCATCCAGGGCGGGTGGGCGGTGTCCGGTTTGCTCTCGGGGTTGAATGGGGTCACGTCGTTCTCGGGCGAGTGTGATGTGCAATCAATCTTCGCACGAATGACGCGAGGCGACGAGCAACTGTACGCGTGGCCTCGCGTTGCACGGGCGCGTTCAAGTGCCTGCCGACCATGCTCGGCGACAGGCCAGCTTCGGAACCGGGAGAGCGTGGCGCGCCGATCGAATCGAAGCCTGACGAATCGATCGCGCGAGGGTTGGACGCGCCTTGTCGTGCGCGCCCGGGTGACTCATCTGCGTTGGGTGTCGGGTACCGCGGCGTTACCTTTAACCGCGTGTGTCGATCCAGCGACGTGCCCAGCGGGCCGAGTGCCGCAGTGCCTGTGCTTCGCTTGCGAAGTAATCGAGCGAATAGAACTGGTAGCGGCCTTCCGCGGGTGTGCTGTCGGTACGTTCGAGCACCAGGTTGGATGAAAAACTACCGTCGGGCAAACGATGCGCCGAGGGTTGGACGGCATAGCCGTTGTATTGTTGAATTTGCTTGTTTTGCATTTTTAATTTTAATCATGTTCGAGTGCGCGCATGCCGTGCGCAATATGCACGGACGCGCCGATTCAAAGCTATTGCAAGCTGAATCTGAAGCTTTCGGAAAGCGAAAGTGAGGCGTTGCTGCCGGAGGGGGGAATGAAGTGCAACGAGGCGTGTGGCGCTTGGCGAGCTGCTGAATGAACAGATGCAGCTAAGAGCAATCGCGCCAACTTCAGGAGACGAAGCTCCGTGGGGGTGTCGCTGCGACCCGGCGTCCGTCGTGGGAGGCCGGGCCCTTCAAACTTTACAGCGGCGTGATGTTGGCCGCTTGCAGACCCTTCGGGCCCTGCTTCGTTTCGAAGCTCACTTTCTGATTTTCAGCCAGCGTCTTGAAGCCGTCGGCACGAATTTCGGAGAAGTGGGCAAACAGGTCGTCACCGCCGTTATCCGGCGTGATGAAGCCAAAACCCTTGCTGTCGTTGAACCACTTGACGATACCGGTATCCATGAAGATTCCTTGAGAAAAAATAGAGAGATTTGCGCCGTTGAAGAGCGCGTGAAGCGTCAAGGAGGGAGAGGACAACGAATACCGCTGTGGAAAGCGAGCAATTGATGAACAGCAATCGGACTTCTTGGACTTCGATGCGTACACTAACCGCCGGGCTGGCGCGCGTCAACTGCTAACTTGTAACTGTTTTACCTCGCGATCCGCCTTTCGGGCGAATCGATGTGGCCCCAACCGGCTGCGCGCCTTACCCGGCCGGGCGCGCGTTGCGCACAATCTCCGGACGAATACGCTGATCGGCAACGCCCTTCTCTCCTTGTGATTTCCGTTCGCTCAGTCCGTATCATGTCGGCAGCCCCCTCCGACTACCCGCCTGCCATGCGCATCACGCCTCTTCCGCCTCTACAGTGCCTGGTCGCGTTCGAAGCCGCCGTGCGACATGCGAGCTTCACGAAAGCCGCCGCCGAACTGCACCTGACCCAAAGCGCGATCAGCCGTCAGATTCAACAACTGGAAGAATTCCTCGGCCGCTCGCTGTTCGTCCGCGAGCATCGCTCGCTGCGGCTGACGATCGCCGGCGAGCAATACGCGGCGCAGGTCCACCATCTGCTCACCCAATGCGCGGAAGCCACGCACGACGTGATGAAACCGTACGGCGATCTCGAGCTGACGATCGCGTGCTCGTCCGGCGTTGCGGTGCTTTGGCTGACGCCGCGGCTGCCAGACTTCCGCGCCGCGTATCCGAACGTCAAGCTGCGCCTGATCGTGCGCGACGGCCTTGCGTCGATGTCGCCGGCGGAATTCGACGTCGGCGTCTACTACGTGCGCCAGCAGGCACCGGCCGAATACACCGCGCGCAAGCTCTTCGACGAGGAAGTGTTTCCCGTCTGCGCGCCGGGTTATCTGGCCGACCGCACGCTGAACGCGGCCGACCTCGCGAACGAAACGCTTCTGCGCCTCGAAGACGGGCAGCGTCAATGGATGTCGTGGTCCGAATGGTTCGACATGAACGACGTCGACCGGCAAAAGGCGCAGCCGCAGGACATCACAATCAATTCGTATCCGCAGATCGTGCAGATGACGATTCTCAGCCAGGGCGTATCGCTCGGCTGGCGCTACATGATCGACGCATGCATCGAAGCCGGGCTGCTCGTGCGCGTGACGGACGCGTCCGCAAGCCACGGCGGCGGCTATTACGTGATCTCGCCCAACGACCGCGCGCAGAACCACGCCGCCCGCCTGTTCACGCGTTGGCTGTTCGAACAGGCGGAGAAGCAGACCGCGTCCTGAGCGCAATGCATGCGTACAGCGCATGCGTGCATGCGAATCTTTCGTTTCAGAAAAAAATCCGGCTGTCCTTAGCATGAGATTCACGCGGGGCAGCCGTCCCGGCTTCTGACAAAGGAAGAGACCATGCAAGGAACGCTTTCCCCGCGCGCCGCGCCTGCCGTTGATGCGGCCGTGCAGCAACGCCGCCGCGCCATCGTCGCGACCGTGATCGGCAACGGCCTCGAATGGTTCGACTTCACCGTCTACAGCTTCTTCGCGGTGATCATCGCGAAGCTGTTCTTCCCGACCGGCAACGAACTGACGTCCGTGCTGCTGACCGTCGCGACGTTCGGCGTCGGCTTCTTCATGCGGCCGGTGGGCGGAATCGTGCTCGGCGTGTATGCGGACAAGGTCGGACGCAAGGCCGCGCTGTCGCTCACGATCCTGCTGATGGCGGCCGGCACCGCGCTCATCGGGATCGCGCCGACCTACGAACAGGCCGGCATCGCCGCGCCGATCCTGATCGTCGTCGCGCGGCTGCTGCAAGGTTTCTCGGCCGGCGGCGAGATGGGCGGTGCCACCGCGTTCCTCACCGAATACGCGCCGCCGGAGAAGCGCGCGTATTACTCCAGCTGGATCCAGTCGAGCATCGGCTTCGCGGTGCTGCTCGGCGCGGCGACCGGTACGTTCGTTACCACGTCGCTTGATACGCAGGCGCTGCACAGCTGGGGCTGGCGGCTGCCGTTCCTGCTCGGGATCATCGTCGGGCCGGTCGGTTACTTCATCCGCAGTCATATCGACGAGACGCCCGCGTTCAGCGCCGTCGAATCGCAGGCGAAGGAAAGCTCGCCGCTGAAGGAGGTGCTGTCGACCTACCCGCGCGAAACCTTCGCGAGTTTTTCGATGGTCATTCTGTGGACGGTCTGCACCTACGTGCTGCTGTTCTACATGCCGACGTATTCCGTGCGCACGCTGCATCTGCCGCAATCGACCGGCTTCGCGGCCGGCATGGTCGGCGGACTGATGATCATGTGCTGCTCGCCGATCGTCGGTCGGCTCGCCGACGTGTGGGGACGGCGCGTGTTCCTGTCCGGCTCAGCGCTCGCGATCCTCGTGCTGGCGTGGCCGATGTTCGCGTGGATCAACCATGCGCCCGGGTTCACGTCGCTGATCGTGTTCCAGGCCGTGTTCGGCGTACTGATTGCGACTTATACCGGGCCGATCCTCGCTGCGTTCGCGGAGCTGTTCCCGACCAAGGTGCTGTCGACCGGGCTTTCCGTTGCGTACAACTTCGCGGTGACGATCTTTGGCGGGTTCGCGCCGTTCCTGATCACATGGCTGATCGCCCGCACCGGCAGCAACATGGCGCCCGCGTTCTACGTGATGCTCGCGGCGGCCGTCAGTTTCGTCGGCACGCGCTTCGTGAAGGATGCGAAGCGCGCGGCCTCAACGACTCGATAAGGACATTTCTCCCATGACCATTACCGTGCTTCAAGGCGGCAACGTGCTCGACCTCGAACGAGGCGTGTTGCTCGAACATCATCATGTCGTGATCGAAGGCGAGCGGATCGTCGAAGTCACCGATCGGCCGGTGGATTTTCCGAATGCGCAGGTGATCGACGTGCGCGGCAAGACCGTGATGCCGGGGTTCATCGATTGCCATGTGCATGTGCTGGCTTCGAACGCAAACCTTGGCGCGAATGCGACGCAGCCGAATATTCTCGCGGCGATCCGGTCGCTGCCGATTCTCGATGCGATGTTGTCGCGTGGGTTTACCAGCGTGCGGGATGCGGGGGGCGCGGATTGGAGTTTGATGCAGGCGGTCGAGACGGGACTGATTCCGGGGCCACGGATTTTTCCGTCGGGGAAAGCGTTGTCGCAAACCGGTGGACATGGGGATTTTCGTCCTCGGGGAGATTTGCTGGAGCCCTGCTCTTGCTGTTTCAGGACGGGGGCGATTGCGCGGGTTGTCGATGGGGTCGAAGGGGTACGGCTCGCCGTGCGTGAGGAGATTCAGAAAGGCGCGACGCAGATCAAGATCATGGCGTCAGGTGGCGTGGCTTCGCCGACTGATCCGATTGCGAACACGCAGTATTCGGAGGATGAGATTCGAGCCATCGTCGATGAGGCTGAGGCTGCGAATACCTACGTGATGGCGCACGCATATACGGGGCGGGCGATTGCGCGGGCGGTGCGATGCGGTGTGCGGACGATCGAGCATGGGAATCTCGTGGATGAAGCGGCTGCGGCGCTCATGCATGAGCGGGGGGCGTTTGTAGTGCCTACGCTGGTGACTTATGACGCGCTGGCGAAACATGGGGCTGAGTTTGGGATGCCGGCCGACTCGGTGGCGAAAGTCGCTTCCGTGCAGCAGAAAGGACGCGAGTCGCTTGAGATCTATGCGAAAGCCGGCGTGAAGATGGGGTTCGGGTCGGACCTGCTCGGCGAGATGCACGCGTTTCAGTCCGGTGAGTTCCGGATTCGGGCGGAGGTGCTCGGGAATCTGGAAGCGCTCAGGTCAGCGACTACGGTGGCGGCGGAGATCGTGAATATGCCGGGGCAGCTTGGGGTGGTGGCCGTGGGTGCGATCGCCGACCTCGCCGTGCTCGATGGGAATCCGCTCGAGGATATCGGGGTTGTGGCCGATGAGGGAGCACGGGTCGAGTATGTATTGCAGCGGGGAACGATCGTGAAGCGGCGTGACAGCGGGCGTTGATGTGGCGCCGTGCGGCTATTTCGGCAAGCGCAGTGCAGCCTCGCGGGCCGTGCGACCGTGACAGTTATTGAAGGTGGCAGTGGGTGTGAGGCGCGGCGTTCACGGCTTGGCTTCGCCCTTCTCGTAGCCCAAGTGGTGGATCGGTTCCCCCCCAGCACGCTCGAAGATCGCCTTCTTGAGCGCCGCGAGCTGCTCGTTGATCGTTGCCCGATCCAGCGTTCCGGGCACCAGTTGCTTGATCAGTTCCGAGTCCAGGTTCAAGCCTTTGCCCGGCTCAACCCACGGCAGCCGTCCCTCAGAAACGCTCCATTCTAAATCGCGAGTCAGCCCTTACTCATCCACCTTGAAAGCCGACACGAGCCTCGTCAGTTCCGCCGCCTGCTGTTTCAAGCTCGCCGCCGCCGCTGCGCTTTCCTCGACCAAAGCCGCATTCTGCTGCGTCATCTGATCCAAAGACTGCACCGCATCGCCGATCTGATCGATCCCGGCGCTCTGCTCCAGGCTGGCTTCGGCGATCTCGCTCATCATCGCGCTCACGCCCTGCACCTGCGACACGACATCGCTCATCACCTTCCCCGCCTCGCTGACCAGCCGCGATCCGGTATTCACCGTGCCCGCGCTATGCTCGATCAGCGCCTTGATCTCCTTGGCCGCCTGCGCGCTGCGCTGCGCCAGATTCCGCACTTCCGAAGCCACCACCGCAAACCCGCGCCCCTGCTCCCCCGCCCGCGCCGCCTCGACGGCCGCATTCAGCGCGAGAATGTTCGTCTGGAACGAAATGCTGTCGATCATCACGATGATCTCGGAGATCCGCTGCGACGCGTCGCTGATCTGCTCCATCGTCGTCACGACCTCACCCACCACCTGGCCGCCGCGCGCCGCCGTAACCGACGCGCCGTTGATCATCTTCGCGGCCGTCGTGGCCGTCTCGGTGTTGTTGCGCACCACGGCCGTGATCTCTTCCATCGACGAAGCGGTCCGCTCCAGGTTGCTCGACTGCCCTTCGGTACGTTCGCTCAGGTCAGCATTCCCCGACGCAATCTGCGCCGAACCCGTGGCAATCGACGCGGACGCCGCGCGAATGCTGTGCACCAGCGTCGACAGCGACGACACAAACCGGTTGAACGCATCCGACAACTGCCCGATTTCGTCCTGGCTCTCGACCGTCATCCGGCGCGTGAGGTCGCCCTGGCCGCTGGCGATCTCCGACAGCAGCGTCGCCGCGCGGCGGATCGGCGCGGCAATCGCGCGGCCCACCAGCCAGATCACGAGCAGCGCGACCGCGAGGCCCACCACCGCCGCGACCAGCGCCGCGCTGCGGATCGCGCGCGTCACCGGCCCGAGCAGTTCGGCCTGCGGCACCTCGACGACGACATACGCGTTCAGTTCCGGAATGAACGACGTCGCGATGAAGCGCGCGCCGCCGTCGCCGTCGTAGCTCAGGTACGCATACGGCTTGCCGGCCAGCAGCGTCGACGACGCATCGCCGGGCAACCCCTGCTGGTCCTTCATGAAATGCTTGCCGTCGATCAGCGACGAATCGCGATGCATCATGATCGCGCCGTCGGGACGCACGAGATACGCGAACCCGGTCTCGCCGATCCGGTAGGCGGCGATCCCCTTCGCGAGCGCATCGACGGACAGGCTCATGCTGGCCGCGCCGATCGGCGCGCCGTCGAGCTCGACGCGGCTGTTGATGAACATCATGTAGCCGCCGACCGTCACCTCGCGATCCATGTTCACGTCGAACGCCTTGCCGGACGACAGGAAGCCGGTCAGCCACTGATCCTTGTCGGTCACCTTCCGCTGCAGGCCGGATTCGTTGTAGTAGTTGCCGCTCTTCACGGACACCCACTGCACCGACGCGGCCTTCTGCTCGTCCTTCACGTTCTTCGCGAGCTGGATCCAGTTGCGTGTGCCGGCGTCGGGTTCGCCGTCGGCTTCCCATTGCAGCAGGAACGCGTCGCGCGCGAGAATCCGCGACGCGGCGATCGGCCCGGCCATCTGCCGCTGCACGTCGGCGCGGATGCCGTTCACGGCCGTCGGCAGCTCCTCGCGGACGACGCGATCGCGCACCGCGTTGCCGATCAGACGGATGCTGAGTCCGCTCGAGATCGCGACGAACACGAGCAGGCAACTCGTCATGCTGAGAATCAGCTTGTTCTGAATGGAAAGCTTGCGCCAGAAGTGCATGGGGAACCCTCGGTAACCGCTCGGTCTGAGCCAGTTTGGGTTATCGGCACGCACGCGCGGAACCGCATCGCGGATTTCAGATGTTCATCATGCGAGATTCGTTATGTTGTTATCAGGCGGGCATAGCCGGCCGCCTGTCGACTCGCGATCAGCGCAAATCAGTATGCGACGAAGATCGTGACGCGCCGATTCCGCGCCCGCGAAGCCGCATCGTCGCCGGCCACGAGCGGCTGCGTATCGGCCCGCCCGATCGCCGCCAGGCGATGCGGCGCCACGCCGCGTTCGGTCAGGTAGCGCACGACGCTCCCCGCACGCGCCGACGACAGCTCCCAGTTCGATTCGTATTTCGCGTTCGCGATCGGCAGGCTGTCGGTATGCCCTTCGACGAGGATGTCGCCGGTCGCGTGCTCGCTCAGCGCCTGCGCAATCTGGTTCAGCACCGGCGACGAATCAGGCAGCAAGCGCGCATCGCCGACGTTGAACAGGATCTTCGCGTCGATGCCGATCTCGACACCATGCGGCGCCTTCACCAGCGAAATCCGGCCGTTCGACTTCAACGAATCGAGCAACGCGAGCCACGGCGGCGCACGATCGGGCGTAGCCGCATCGGCAACGCTCGCGGCACCACCAGCCTGCCGCGCAAGCGTCTGGTACCGCGCGTCGAGCGCGTTGTATTTCGCGAGCTGGAGCACGTACAACGCGAGGAACAGCACCATCAGCGTCGTAATGAGATCCGCGTACGAAATCAGCCAGCGGCCGGACTGCGCGCCTTCGACTTCGTGGTCGTCGCGATCGGCCGCGGAGGCACCGTCAGTTCGAGCAGTCATGCGATTGGAAATCCCGGTTGGTCGTCCGACACACGCTCGTCACGCAAGCGATTCCGCCGCGCGCCCGCGCACGTCGCCGGCCAGGCGCGTTTCGATCGTATGCGGCGATTCCTTGCGCGATATCGCCAGGAAACCGTCGAGATACAGCTTGCGAAACCGCAGCTCGCTGTCGATCTGCGCACGCAGCTTGCCGTAAAGCGGCAGGAACACGAGGTTCGCGAACGCCAGCCCGTACAGCGTCGCGATGAACGCGACCGCGATGCCCGGCCCGAGCTGCGCCGGTTCGAGCATGTGGCTCGTCACCTGCACGAGCCCGAGCACCGACCCGAGAATGCCGAACGTCGGCGCATATCCGCCCGCCTGCTGCCACACGCGCGCGGCCGCCAGGCGGCTGCGTTCGTAGGCATCGAGTTCGCGCTGCAACGCGTCCTCGAGCACGGCGGTCGATACGCCGTTCGCCAGCAGTTCGAGCCCGCGGCGCGCGAACGGATGGATGCCGCTCACGTCCATCGATTCGAACGCGAGCAGCCCGTCGAGCTTCGCGCGGTCGCCCCATTCGAGCAGGTCGGACAGGTTCTTGCGATCGACCTCGCGCGCCCGCACGAACGCGAGCCGCAACTGTTTCACCGCGTCGAAGAAGCGTGCCCAGGTGTTCTGGATCATCACCGCGCCGAGCGTGCCGCCGAGCACGATGACGAGCGCCTCGAACTGGAACAGCATCGGGAAATGCCCGCCTTCGAGCGCGAAGCCGAACACGATCGCCGCGCCGCCCAGCACCACACCCGCCAGGGTCAACAGATCCATGCGCGCCCCCTTGGTCATGCATCCGATGCCGATGCGACGGGCGCAGTGCCCGCCGCCGGCGCCTTCGCCGCACGCACGGCATCCAGCACGCGCCGCTCGATGTCCTCGATCTCGACCGGATCGAGCTTGAGCTCGCGACGCATCACCCAAGACACCTCGTTGCGCCGCGCCTCGGTCATCACGGAGAACAGCTTGTCGGCCACCGCGCGATCGTCGAGATTCGCGATCAGCTTCGCGAGATCGTAGGTGTCGAACGCGCTGATGACGTCGAACAGCGTGCGCTGGTCGATCCACACGAGATCCTCCAGCGCGCGCACGTCGCCGCCGCGACGCGCGTTGCGCCGCGAGAAGTACGCGACGCCCTTCTGCTCGACGTAACTGAGTACCTTCGATTTGCGGAACGCGAACACTTCGTCGGCAATCTCGCCGTTCGACAGCTTGTTGAGCAGCATCGACTTCTCGACGCCGATCAGCGATTCGAGATCGGCGAGCTCGATGAGTTCGAGTTCGCTGTTGATCGACAGGTCGAGATCGTGATCGGCCACCTGTTGCGCGCGATCGATCACGCGCGCGGCGTCGAACGTGACGACCTGGCGCGCATCCGACGACGCCGCGTAATCGGCCGCCCCGCCGGCGTGGTCCGCCTGCGCTGCTTCGATCGTGACGAGATTGAGCTTCTCCATGCGTCGCAGCATCGCGAGCACGTGCGGCCGCGAGTGGCCGGCGATCGCGCGGCATTTGCGGATCACTTCGGCGAGCGGCACCGACGTTTCGGCCGCATGCGCCTGCATCGGCCGGCGCGTCCACGCGTCGCCGGCTTCGCGCGCATCGGCGCCCGCCATCAGCGCCAGCACATGCGCATACGACAGCACGCCCGGCATGAAGTCGGCATGCGTATAGGTCGCGAGCTGGTCGTCCTTGCGCTTCACGCGGCGGATCATCGTGCGCACGATATGACGCAGCAGCGCCGACACACGCTCGATTTCCTCGTCGAGCATGCCGGCCGGCACGACCGTCAGCTGACAGAATGAAAGCGCCTTCGCGGTATGGGCACGCGGCTCGGCCGCGAGCAACGCCGATTCACCGAAGAACTCGCCCCGACCGAGCGTCGCGACGACCACACGCTTGTCGTCGCATCGCGTGGACAGTTCGACCTTGCCGTCGGTGATCAGAAAGATGACGGGCTCGCCCGCAAAACCCTCGGAATAAATGATTTCCCCGGGCGCCGCCGTACGCGTCCACGATTGCTGACGATTCAAGTCGATTCCCCTGCTGCGCTGATTGTTGCGGACTGCGCGTCGCACGTCGGAAGCATGCGATCGCGAGTCGTCCCCGTGACTCGTTTACGTCATCGCGCTCAACATCCTTTAGGGCATTCGTCCTCGCGTCGAACCGAAATCAAGGTAAAACGTTTGCGCGTTACGCCGCCGGATCGAAACGTTCGTTTCGATGCCGGTGCGTGTAGTGCAATTGAAAGCGACGTGCGATCCCGCGCGTCAGAACTCCATGTCGAGTTCGTCGATGTCTTCGTGCTCCGCCTTCGCCGCATCGATCCACTCCGTCACGAACGGATGCGCGAGCACCTGCATGCAGTACTCGGCGATATCGGGCTCCAGCTTCACGTCGTAGGTCAGGAAGCGCGTGACGACCGGCGCATACATCGCGTCGGCAATCCCGATCTCCGCGCCGAACAGCCAGGGGCCGCCGTACGCGGCCAGGCACTCGCGCCAGATCGTCACGATCCGCTCGATGTCGTGCTGCGCGCGCGACCAGATCCGGAAGCCGGGGAAATGCGCGCGCAGGTTCATCGGCAACGCGGACCGCAATGCGCTGAAACCGGAATGCATCTCGCCGCAGATCGATCGGCAATGCGCGCGCGCTCGCCGGTCCTCGGGCAGCAGCCGCGCCTGCGGCCGAATCTCGTTCAGGTATTCGGCGATCGCGAGCGTGTCCCACACCGTGTTGCCGTCGTGCGTCAGGCACGGCACGAGAATCGACGGCGACAGCAGCAGCAACTCCGCGCGCGACGCGGCATCGATCGGCACGCTGACCGTCTCGAACACGAGCCCGCTCAGCTTCGCGAGCAGCCAGCCGCGCATCGACCACGACGAGTAATTGCGGCTGCTGATGGTCAGCGTCGTCTGTCCGGTGACTTCCATGTCGCTCCCCTGTCCAAAACCGTTCGTGCCCCTGCACCGAAAACGGACGCCACGCGGCTCACCCGCACCATGCCGGTGCCGCGGATTCGCCGAACCGGCGCGGCAACGCACGCTGTCGCGGCGCCAGACCGGCGCCGCAACGCATCGCACGCGGCTGCCGGTTCTCGCGTGCCGCCTGCGGCGCCGCGCTTCCGAACCGCGTGCAACGCGCGTGCCAGCCGCGGGCTGGCACATGGCTTGCCTCGTTCGATGCAACGCGGCACAACGAGCAAAGGCCATGAATCTGCTTGCCTATCCGTTCTATCAATGGTCTGCCGAATGCGTGCGCCCGGCGCGCGCATGGGCCGCGGCCGCCCGCGCGACGATGTCGCTGTGGCCGCCCTCCACCGCGACGCCGACCGGCCGCATGCTCGACGCGCTGTGCGAACTGCTCGAATGCTGCGCGTTCTCGCACCGGCGTCCGCCGTTCGGCATCGCGTCGGTCGTCGTCGACGGCAAAACGGTGCCGATCGTCGATGAAGCCGCCGCAGCCAGCCCGTTCGGCACGCTGCTGCATTTCCGCAAGGCGCTGCCGGTCGCGCCCCAGCCGCGCGTGCTGATCGTCGCGCCGATGTCCGGGCATTTCGCGACGCTGTTGCGCGGCACCGTGCATACGATGCTGGCCGACCACGACGTGTACATCACCGACTGGCACAACCCGCGCGACATCCCGCTGACGGCCGGACGGTTCGGCTTCGACGAATACGTCATGCACGTGATCGACTTCATCCGCCAGATCGGGCCGGACGCGCACGTGCTCGCGGTCTGCCAGCCGACCGTCGCCGCGCTCGCGGCGGTTGCGCTGATGGCCGCCGGCGGCGATCCGGCGCAGCCCGCGAGCCTGACGCTGATGGCGGGGCCGATCGACTGCCGCGTGAATCCGACCAAGGTCAACGCGCTCGCGACGAGCCAGCCGATCGAATGGTTCGCGCGGAACCTGATCAGCGTCGTGCCGGCGGGCTTCGTCGGCGCGCAGCGATGCGTGTATCCGGGTTTCGTGCAGGTCGGCGCGTTCATGTCGATGAATCCCGATCGCCACGCGGCGTCGTTTGCCGACCTGTATTACGAGCGCGCGAAAGGCGACCCGGCGAAAGCCGACACGCTGCGGCACTTCTACGACGAATACTTCGCCACCGCCGATCTCACCGCGGAGTTCTATCTGGAAACGGTCGAGAAGGTGTTCCAGCAATACGCGCTCGCGCGCGGCGAGCTGACGGTCGGCGACCGGCTCGTCGAGCCGGCGGCGATTCATCGCACCGCGCTGTTGACGATCGAGGGCGAGAAGGACGATATCTGCGCGGTCGGCCAGACGGTCGCCGCGCAGGAGCTGTGTTCGGGATTGCCGTCGTACCTGAAGACGCACCACGTGCAGACCGGGGCGGGCCACTACGGCGTGTTCAACGGCAGCCGCTGGGAAACGCAGATCTATCCGATCGTGCGCGCGACGATCCATGACAACGAGCCGTACGATCGCACCGCGGGCGCGGAAGGCGACGCGGACGGCACGCACTACGTGACGCTGCGCGCGCTGCTCGATGCACGCGCAGCGGCGCACGACGGCGCGACCGATACGACCGCCGCGGCGTCGGATCAAGCCCGCTGAAACCGGACGGCGCTGAAAACGAATCGCCCCGCCGGGGTTGGCGGGGCGTGAGTGGCCGCAGCGTGCGGACGACGCGCGAGGAAGCGGGCTCGCGCGTCGGCCTGCGTTACGAACAGGCCTTGCCGTGCGACGCGTGGTAGCCCTTCGCCTTCGCATCGGCTTCCGACATGTAGCTGCCGTGCTTCGTCTTGCCGTAATACTTGTCGGTCGAGCAGTGATAGACCTTCGTGCTGTCGTTGACCCACACCTTGCCCGGGCCGCCGCCCGGCGCTGCCGCCGCAGTCGTCGCGGCCGCGCTCTTCGCCGGCGCGGTGCCGGATGCAGCAGCAGCGGAGGCCG